>NZ_OY762947.1:4592500-4745000 GCF_963666695.1 uncultured Desulfobacter sp. | reverse complement strand
CTCAGCGTCAATATCGGTCCAGAGAGATGCCTTCGCCATCGGTGTTCCTCCTGATATCTACGAATTTCACCTCTACACCAGGAATTCCTCTCTCCTCTCCCGTATTCAAGTCTTGCTGTTTCAAGTGCACTTCCGGGGTTGAGCCCCGAGCTTTCACACCTGACGGACAAGACCGCCTGCGCGCCCTTTACGCCCAATAATTCCGAATAACGCTTGCGCCCCCCGTGTTACCGCGGCTGCTGGCACGGAGTTAGCCGGCGCTTCCTCCACAAGTACCGTCAATACAATTATCTATTAAATAATTGTAATTTCTTCCTTGTTGACAGAGCTTTACGACCCAAAGGCCTTCTTCACTCACGCGGCGTTGCTGCGTCAGGGTTGCCCCCATTGCGCAAAATTCCTCACTGCTGCCTCCCGTAGGAGTCTGGACCGTGTTCCAGTTCCAGTGTGGCTGATCATCCTCTCAGACCAGCTAACCATCGTTGCCTTGGTAGGCCTTTACCCCACCAACAAGCTAATGGTACGCAAACTCATCCCCAAACAATTGCTTTCAAGAAGAGGCAATCTTTCATCAATTTACTTATGTGAATCGACTTTATCCGGTATTAGCTACCCTTTCGAATAGTTATCCCAGGCTTGAAGGCAGATTATCTACGTGTTACTCACCCGTGCGCCACTCTACTCAGGATTGCAAGCAATCCCTTTCTCGTTCGACTTGCATGTGTTAAGCACGCCGCCAGCGTTCATTCTGAGCCAGGATCAAACTCTCCAGTTATAATCCTTTACTAAAACTTTTTAAGGTCTGCACTTAAAGCTGTTAAGCTCAAGCGTATTGTCATTGACCCGCTCTTTTCTTTTTCACTGACCAATTTTCAAAGATCAAATTTTGTCTGGTGTTTCCTGTTCAACAAAACCTGGACAATATACATTTGAGTTCAGGTTTTGTCAAACCTTTTTTTAAACTATTTTAAAATAATTTTATGATATTTTTTCTTTCCCGCCCTTAGCATAATTTCAGAGTCGTTTACGTCTGCAGCAGCCACAACCTGTTCAAAGGAACCTAGCCTTTCACCATTAATATAGGCACCCCCCTGTTTAATGAGACGGCGGGCATCTGATTTGGACTTGCACAACCCTGCGTCACAAAACAGATCAACCACAAACATCTTGTCCACCACATCCCCTTCATTAAATGCGCTGGCCGGCACTGACGCATCAACTCCACAAGCAAGCGTTCCCCTGGGAATGCTTGCAGAAGGCAAAAGATCAGAAGGCACCTCAAGGGACCCAAACATGGAAGCTGTGGCTTTAAGGGATTTTAGCGCCTCATCCTCTCCATGGGCAATTTTAGTCGCCTCATATGCAAGAATGGTTTTGGCTTTATTCAAATCCGCTCCTTCTAATTTTTTCACCAATTCGATCTCTTCCATGGGAATAAAGGTAAATAATGCCAAAAATTTTGTCACATCCAGGTCATCAGTATTTACCCAGAACTGATAATACTCATAGGGGGAAAACCGTTCAGGATCTAGCCAGACAGCACCTTTATGGGTTTTACCCATTTTTATTCCGGACGCGGTGGTAATCAATGGGAAAGTGATCCCAAAGGCTTGCTTACCAAGGGTACGACGCACAAGATCAATTCCTGCCACAATGTTCCCCCACTGATCACTTCCGCCCATCTGAAGCAGGCAGTCATGGGTTTTGGCAAGCTCCATGAAATCATAAGCCTGGAGCAACATATAGTTAAATTCAATAAAGGTCAGGCCATCTTCTGATTCCAATCTTGATTTAACGCTTTCTGCTTTGATCATCTTATTTATGGAAAAATGCCTGCCAATATCCCTTAAAAACGAAATGTATTCCAGATTGGTAAGCCAGGCAGCATTATCAAGCATCAATGCCTTATCTTCGGAAAAATCAATAAATCTGGATAATTGTTTTCGAATTCCGGCTTTATTTTCATCAATCTGATCCTGGGTAAGCACTTTGCGCAGTTCTGTTTTACCGGATGGGTCACCAATAAGTCCTGTCCCGCCGCCGACAAGGCCGATGGGGCGATGCCCCTGCTGTTGCATGTGGGCCAGTGCCATAATACACACAAGACTTCCGACATGCAGACTTGAAGCGGTTGGGTCAAAACCGATATAACAGGTGGCTCTATTATTTTCCAGATAGTCTTCAAGCTCCTGGGTATGGGTTGTCGCCTCAATGAATCCACGCTCTTTTAAAATCGATAAAACACTCATGCTGATTCTTCCTTATCATTTCCTGGTATATTCAACCGCTCTGGTTTCCCGAATAACAACAACTTTGACCTGGCCCGGAAATGTCAGATTCTCTTCAATCTGGCGGGCAATATCTTTTGAAAGCAGCATTGCACTTTCATCAGTAATTTTTTCACTTTCAGTAATGACCCGGATCTCACGCCCGGCCTGAATGGCATAGGTATTTACCACGCCGTCAAAACTATTTGCAATATTTTCTAAATCTTCTAAACGTTTTACGTAATTTTCAAGGCTTTCTTTCCTGGCACCGGGCCTGGCCCCTGAAAGCGCATCAGCAGATTGTACGATAAAATCATAAACACTTTCAGGCATTTGGTCTTCATGGTGGGATGCAATGGCATTAACAACGCTTTGGTTTTCGCCATATTTTTTAGCAAGCTTGGCGCCAATGATGGCATGGGCCCCATCGACCTCATGATCCACGGCTTTCCCTATATCGTGGAGTAGTCCCATACGTTTGGCAAGCTTTATATCCAGACCAAGCTCAGCAGCGATAATACCGGCTATAAACGCCACTTCAACAGAGTGTTGCAGGACATTCTGAGCATAGGATGTTCTAAATTTAAGCTTGCCAAGTACCTTGATGAGTTCAGGATCAATGCCGTGTACACCTAAATCAAAGGCAGCCTGTTCTCCTGCTTCTTTAATAGCCAAATCAACTTCTTCGGTTGCACGCGCCACAACATCCTCGATGCGGGCGGGATGGATTCTTCCATCTGAAATCAACTTTTCAAGGGAGAGCCTTGCAACTTCCCGCCTGACTGGGTTGAATCCCGACAAGATAACAGCTTCCGGGGTATCGTCTATAATCAGATCAATGCCGGTTGCGGCTTCCAGAGCCCGAATATTGCGGCCTTCCCTGCCGATAATCCGACCTTTCATTTCATCTCCGGGCAGATTGACCACAGAAACTGTGCGCTCAGCGACATAGTCACCCGCATAGCGCTGGATGGCAGTCGATATAATCTTTTTAGCCTCTTTATCTGCTTTTTCCTTGACTTCGCTGGTGATCTTTTTAACCATTTTAGCGCCTTCATGCCTGGCTTCATCCTCCATGGTTTTAAGCAGCAGTTCTTTCGCCTGCTCAAGGGTCATCCCGGAAACTTTTTCAAGCTCTTTTTTTGTCTCTTCAAGGAGTTGGGTATAGGATTCCTCTTTCCGGGTTGCAGACTCAAGTTTTTCTGTAACGTCACGTTCACTTTTTTCTAATGATTTTTCTTTTTTGGCAAATTGATCTTCAAGCTTGTCAAGCTTTTCACTTTTTTTAGAAAGCCTTCGTTCCTCTTTTTTCAATTCAGCCCGGGTCTCTTCTGTCTCGGCATCAAAGGTACTTTTCATTTCAAGCAGGCGGGATCGGGCCTCAAGCTTAGCTTCCTTAAGCAGAGTTTCAGCTTTTTTAACGGCTTCTTCCATGGCAACGCGTTGCTCTTCCTGGAAATCAAGTCGTTGCTGATCAATTTTTGTTTTTATCACATATAAAATGACCGCACCGACAGCTATCAGCAACAGCATGAATGCAAGCATCATTAGAAAATTCATACAACATCTCTCCTGGAATAATGGATACAACAAATTATGTACCCGAGTTATCTTGCTAAAAAGAAATGGAATAATGCGGTAGGATTAAGAAGGGATACGGCAAAGCGTTTTTTTAAGGTTATAACAAGTGCCCCCGCAACTGCCGTGTTGTTTCTTAAGGCTTTGAACCAAGGGTCCAAAAGACGGAGGATCAATAATACCTTTAGGCTTTTCCCTTACATACGAGGGAACCTGCTCACCAGTATCAGCGTGATCCCCCTATGTATTTATGCGTTAGGACAAAGTCTGTCATACAATCACGCACACTGCAGGGGGTATTGTCATAATCTTAAACCAATGAAAATTTATTTCATTGTTTTGTCTATTTTTTCCAATAAGGATGATACTCTTTTTTCAATATCTTCTTCAAGGTCTGAATACTTCAAACGCAGGTCATGATAATCCTTGGATAAGTTCATGGCTGCAAGAAGCAGAATAGCCATCCTGTTTTTACTGCTGGTTTTATTTTGGAAAAGGCTTTCTGCGTCATCTATGTATTCCTTAACATGGGCTGCAATCTTTACCGGATTATGTGTTTGATCTTTATCCGGTTTAAACTTAAATTCTTCCCCGAAAAGCTCAATTTTAACGATCTCATCCAAGAAAAGCCCTTTACCGAGTATATATATTCAAACGCTTTATAGCTTGTCATCCCCCGGATACGGTTTCCGAGAACCCATCCAGTTTTGAAAGAAGTCCGTTAATTTTTTGATCCAACATGGACTCCCGGTCGACATAGACATCTTCGTTTTTTATTTTCTGTTCCAGCTGATCTTCAAGTTCTTTAATTTTTACAGAAAGCTCTGCGTTTTCTTTTTGAAGACTCTGGCAGGACTCTATCAAAAAGTCGACATGGATGTTAATGTCATCAAACTTGGCTGCTATATCCTCATTATTCAATTTCTTAAGTCTCATAAAATGGTAATTAATTAACTACTAATATATTCTGCAGCCTGATGAAAGTCAAGATATTTCATTCGATGTCTTATGAAACGCTGTATTGATGCGGGTTAACTGCTCCATGGTATTTACGCCCATGACCTGCTCAACGTCATCTGTAATCTTAACAAGTGTTTTGGCTTTGTTTTGAACAGCAACTTCCACAAGGTCGGTAAGATAATACTCTCCCTGACTGTTATTGTTTTGAATCCGCCCCAGACCGGATTCAAGAAACCGCTTTTCAAAACAAAAAATTCCGGTATTAACGATATCAATCTGCCGTTCCAAATCAGTCGCATCAGCCTCTTCACGTATGGCTAGAAGCTGCCCTTCATTATCCTGGATAATCCTGCCATAACCGGTCGGGTCATTTACCTTTGCGGCAAGAACAGTCAAATCAGCCGGTTGGTTCCGGTGAGCTGAAACCAAATCAGCGATAGTCTGCTTTTTTATTAACGGAACGTCACCACACAACACCAAGACATGCTCTATACAAGCATCAAGCCCTGGCAATGCTGATTTAACTGCATCCCCTGTCCCTAACAGTTCTTTTTGAAGGACAAATTGCACATTATGATATTTCTGGATCTCTTTTTGTACCGTTTCAGCCTGGTGGCCTACTACGACATGAATATGACTTGAAGCCACTTCCTTAGCCGCTTCGATGACGTGATTGACCATGCTTTTACCTGCGACTTTGTGGAGTACCTTAGCCAAATCCGATTTCATGCGACTGCCTTTTCCGGCAGCCAATATGATAACTGCAATCTTATTCATTCCCCCCCCCTTGTCTTATTTAACAAATATAGGCGATGAAAACAAAAAAGGGATGCCATAAAGGCATCCCTTTTTTTACTCCATATTTTTCGGCATTATTGGTCCGGTGGTTATCAAACCATCAGGCAAGCCGAAATTTCTTAGCGAATTTCAGCCATTCTAATCCGAAATATAGCCCGATGCAAAGCAGCCTGAGCACGCATAATATCAATGTCTGCCGCTTTGTCACTCAATCGTCTCTCAGCACGAGCCAGGGCCTCTTTTGCCCGGGCAATATCAATGTCCTTACGACGTTCAGCAGATTCCGCCAGAATGGTAACCTTATCCGGTAGTACTTCGGCAAAACCGCCATTGACAAAAAGCACGCGCTCATTACCGGCTGCATCTTGATAACGGATACTACCGATTTTTAACGAGGTCAGAAAGCTTGTATGCCCTTTCAAGGCACAAAATTCACCTTCACTGCCGGGAGCTGAAATGCTTTGGATATCTTCACTAACAATAGCCTTTTGCGGCGTTACCACCTCAAGAAAAAATTTATCAGCCATAATACAACCTCCGAATGATTATTCAGCTTTGGCTTTTTCAATGGCGTCTTCGATAGCCCCCACCATATAGAAAGCATTTTCGGGAAGGTCATCATGCTTACCTTCGATAATTTCCTTGAAAGAGCGAACCGTATCTTCAACCTTTACAAATATGCCGGCCATACCGGTAAATGTTTCTGCCACATGGAACGGCTGGGACAGGAACTTCTGAAGCTTTCTGGCACGTTGTACAGTAATTTTATCTTCATCGGACAGCTCGTCCATACCGAGAATAGCAATAATATCCTGAAGCTCTTTATATTTTTGCAGGGTCTGCTGAACGACCCGGGCAACATTATAATGTTCTTCGCCAATATAAGCAGCATCAAGGATTCTTGATGTGGAGTCAAGGGGATCCACAGCCGGGTAAATACCAAGCTCTGCAATCTGACGGGAAAGAACAACGGTTCCGTCAAGATGTGCGAATGTGGTGGCAGGTGCCGGGTCAGTCAAGTCATCGGCAGGTACGTAAACACACTGAACAGCAGTAATGGAGCCTTTGTCGGTGGATGTAATACGTTCCTGCAGCTCACCCATGTCAACCGCAAGTGTCGGCTGATAACCAACGGCAGACGGCATACGTCCAAGCGTTGCAGAAACTTCGGCACCGGCCTGGGTGAAACGGAAGATGTTGTCGACAAAGAGAAGCACGTCCTGGCCTTCTTCATCACGGAAGTATTCAGCGCAAGTCAAAGCAGACAGAGCAACACGGGCACGCGCGCCGGGAGGCTCAGTCATCTGACCGTAAACAAGCGCACATTTGGGAAGTACGCCGGAGTCTTTCATCTCATGATAAAGGTCGTTACCTTCACGGGTTCTTTCACCAACGCCGCCGAAAACAGAAATACCACCATGCTGCATGGCGATGTTGTTTACCATTTCCATCATGATAACGGTTTTACCAACACCGGCACCGCCGAACATCCCCATTTTACCGCCACGGGGGAAGGGAACCAGAAGGTCGATAACCTTTACGCCGGTTTCAAGAACGCGAACAGTCGTATCCTGTTCGATAAAAGAGGGGGCATGTCTGTGGATGGGCAGCATTTTGTCTTGGGAGATATCGCCAAGACCGTCAACCGGGCGCCCCACAACATTAAGAACACGGCCCAGGGAAGCTTCGCCCACCGGCATCATAATGGGAGAGCCGGTATCTTTTACCGGCATACCCCTTTGAAGACCATCGGTTACGTCCATGCCGATGCAGCGAACCACATTGTCGCCCAGGTGCTGCGCCACCTCAATTACCAGATTGTCTTCCATATCCCCGATGGTGGGGTTTGTTACTGTCAGAGCAGTCAGTACCGGAGGAAGTTTTCCGGGCTCGAACTCAACGTCAACAACAGCGCCGAGGACCTGTGAAATTTTACCTATATTTTCAGCCATTTTATTCTCCTATAAAGCTGTTTTGTCTATGCTTACTTAAATTACCCCTTAAGGGCTTCGGCACCGCCGACAATATCCATAAGGTCGGATGTAATACCGGCCTGACGGGTTTTGTTAAATATGGTCTGCAGTTCATCCACAAGATCTTCACATGCCTTGGTTGCATTTTCCATGGCTCGCATACGTGCGGCATGTTCCGACGTTGAGGTTTGAAGCAGTGCATCATATATCTGAATAAAGATATTTTTGGGAAGCATTTGACCCAAAAGCGCATCCGAAGACGGCTCGCAGATATGCTCCGGCAAAAATGTACCGTCCTCCGCAGGTGCGGCTTCTCCCTGTTCTACTACATCATCAAGGGATGGGATGGGAAGAATCTGTTTCACTGTCGGGATTTGTTTTGCCATACCCTGGAAATCAGAATAGATCAGATATACTTCATCCACATTTCCTTCAAGGAAACTGTCGATCAATACTTGTCCTGAGCCGGAAGCCACTGAGAATTCAACATTGCCTCCCACAACGCCGATATATTCGGCATCAATGGACTTGCCCTGTTTTTTTGCCCAGTCGCGGCCCTTTTTGCCGTAGCAGACAAAAGAGACCTCTTTTCCTTGAAGCTCAGATTTAAGCATATTTTGAGCTTTATTAATCAAATTAATGTTAAATCCACCACACAGACCCCTGTCTGAGGTACACAGGAGCAGGGCCACCTTTTTTACTTCATCTTTGGAGATCAAAAGGGGGGATGCTTCCTCCCCTGATTTCCCGGCAATGGATCCCAGAACCTCTGCAAATTTAGAAGCATAGGGTTTAAATGCCTCCATGGCATTCTGGGAACCGCGCAATCTTGAAGTAGCGACCATTTTCATGGCAGAGGTAATCTGTCTAGTCTTTTTTACACTGACTATTTTCGATTGTACTTCTTTTAATGTTGCCATATGATCTACCTTTGCGCCTATAAATTATTATTTTTTTTTAAAATAAATCCGAAGGATTCGACCCTAGCTGAGGGTTTCCTTAAATTCTCCGGCATAGGCGGTAAGGCATTCTTTCAGCTTAGCCTCAAGTTCATCATCAATTTTTTGTTTTTCCTTGAGACCGGAGAACACTTCCGGAAAACGGCTTTCAACAAAGGGATACAAACCGGCCTCGTAGGCAGGAACGGCTTCTTGGGGATAGGCATCAAGATATCCTTTGGTACCGGCATAAAGAATGGTTACCTGTTTTTCCATGGGAAGCGGCTGGTACTGGGGCTGTTTGAGCAACTCAACCAATCTTTCACCACGGGTCAGCTGTTTTTGGGTTGCGGCATCAAGGTCGGAACCGAACGCGGCAAAAGCTTCAAGCTCTCTGAACTGGGCAAGGTCCAGACGCAGGGTACCGGCCACCTGTTTCATGGCTTTAACCTGGGCTGCACCACCAACCCGGGAGACGGAGAGTCCAACGTCGATGGCCGGACGGATACCGGCAAAGAAAAGGTCTTTATCCAGGAAGATCTGGCCGTCGGTAATGGAGATAACGTTTGTGGGAATAAATGCGGATACGTCACCTTCCTGGGTTTCAATGATGGGAAGGGCTGTCAGGGAACCGGCACCAAGCTCATCACTCATCTTGGCGGAACGTTCCAGCAGACGGCTATGGTTGTAAAAAATATCGCCGGGAAAAGCTTCACGTCCAGGCGGACGTCTGAGCAACAGAGATACCTGACGGTAAGCAACAGCCTGTTTTGAAAGGTCGTCATAAACGATCAGGGCATGTTCCCCTTTGTCACGGAAATATTCGCCCATGGCGCAACCAGCGTAAGGCGCCAGGTACTGCATGGCGGCAGACTCGGAAGCAGAGGCCACAACAACCGTTGTGTATTCCATGGCACCGTGCTCTTCAAGGGCCGCAACCACCTGAGCAACCGTAGATTTTTTCTGGCCGCAGGCAACATAGATGCATTTAATACCGCTTTCTTTCTGGGCGATGATGGCGTCAACAGCAACCGCTGTTTTACCGATCTGACGGTCACCAATGATCAATTCACGCTGGCCGCGACCCACCGGAGTCATACCGTCAATCGCCTTAGAGCCGGTGTAGCAGGGCTCGTGAACACCTTTTCTGGCAATAACACCCGGAGCAACCAGCTCCATGTTCATATATGTATCAGAAGAGATGGGACCTTTACCGTCAACAGGTTCGCCTGTGGTGGTTACAACGCGTCCCAGCAGTGCTTCACCAACGGGGACGGAAGCGATACGATCGGTTCTCTTAACCATGTCGCCTTCTTTGATAACTTTGTCATCACCAAGAATGGCCACACCGACGTTGTCTTCTTCAAGGTTGAGCGCAAGACCCAGAATCCCGCCGGGAAACTCAACCAGCTCCATGGCTTTTACCTTTTCCAAACCATAAACACGGGCAATACCGTCACCCGCTGACAGAACGACACCTGTTTCGCTCAGATCAACCTGTGCATCAAACCCTTTAATTTGATCTTTGATTATCTGGCTTATTTCTTCTGCTTTAATTTCCATTATACACTCTCACCTTTTTTTAAAGTTTCCCTCATATTGATCAGCTGGGTTTTTACGCTGCCGTCAAGGACAAGATCGCCGATTTTTGTGATAATACCGCCAATAAGGCTTGAATCCTTTTGCACATCAAGCACAACGGTTTTACCGGTTTTCTTCGCCAAAGACTTCTGAATTTTATTAATGTTTGTCTTGGACAGGTTTGTGGCAGCCACAACAGTTGCTCTGACAACATCTTTAAGTTCATCAGCCATTGTACTATAATATGCAGCAATGTCTCTAAGAAAACCGATCCTGCCTTTATCAAAAAGCAATGACAAAAAAGCACTCATCACTTTTGAAAAACCTGCAGCAGCAATTACCGACTCAAGAAGCTTTTTACGTTCACTTTTTCCGATTAGCGGATTGGTAAGGGCCTGTTCAAAACCCTGTTGGGAATCTAAAAGCCCAACCATTGCGGAAAGTTCATTATTGTACCCCTCCGCCTGACCATCCTCCCGGCCTATCAAAATCAACGCCTTGGCATAACGCCTTGAAACTGCAAGATTCTTCATTATGCCTCCACCTTTTTCAAGTATTCATCGACCAGACGGTTCTGATCCTGGGTTGTGATGGATTTTTTAATGAGCGCCTCTGCCTGCTCCATTGCACGATCCACAACTTCCTGCTGAAGAGCCGCTTTTGCAGCTTTGAATTCTTGTTCGATATTGCGCTTTGCCAGACCTTCGAGCTTTTCAGCCTGGGCTTCAGCCTCTTCAAGAATTCTTTTCTTGGCATCTTCACCCTGCTTGATGTAATCTTCAACAATCATCTCAGATTCCTGTTCAAGATTTCTAAACCGGGCTTCGTATTCTGCAAGTTTCTTCTCTGCGTCGGCTTTTTTCTGTTCCAAGTCCGTTAACTCTTCTTCAATCCCTTTTGTACGGGAAGAAAAAAACTGCGCCACCGGCTTTTTAGCGATGAAAAAGCAGCCAAGCACAAGGAGGACGAAGTTGAGTACTTTCCAGGTATCAATATCCTTCCATGCGTTGTGCACTGTTTCACCGTGACCGCCGCCGGAAGCCCAGACCACTGTCGCGCCGGCCACAAGGACCACGACAGTTGCGGAAACTTTAAGGTGTTTTTTCCAATTAATTTTTTCCATTAACATGCCCTCCCGAGTATCTTTTCTCCGATGGTTTTGGCATAAACCTCAACCTCGGCCTCAAGCGCTTTACGGGCCTGTTCGCTTTCTTCAGCCACCTGTGCCTTGATTTGGGCAAAGTTAGCCTGCGCTTTCTGATTGATCCGGGTAATAATTTCCTTTTCCTGGGCAGACGCCTCCTCAATGAAAACCTCTTTTTTCTTGAGGCCTTCACCCCTTGCCTGTCTCAACCCTTTCTCGTAGTCATCCTTTTGTTTTTCAAGATCAGCCGAGGCCTTTTCAGCACCTGAACTTAAAGTGCCGACCTTGGACTTTCTTTCGATAATGACATTTCGAACGGGTTTGAACAGAACCAGGTTGAGGAGGAATAGCAGGACAAGAAAATTAACCATCTGATATACCGCTGATATATCAGGAATCACAGTGATCATAAAATCCCTCCACCAGTTAAAAATTACAAAAAATCAGCTACTTATATCCTATTGGCTAAAATCGCTCGGATTCAGCCTAAATGCCTATAATGATCGAGACTTGAGTACCATCCAGTAAACCTTTTGTCAACACAGAATACAGCAATTCTAAATAGTGTTTGGACGAAAAGTCACCCATCTGCGGCGTTGCAGATGGGTGACTTTTCGTCCAAACACTGGATTTCGGTCAGGCTCTAAGCAGAGAGATCTGGATTCAGGCCGTGTTGAATTTTCGCATGCTGATATTCAGCAAAATACCAAAGCCAACCATGTTGGTTACAACCGAGGATCCCCCATAGGAAACAAGGGGTAAAGGCACCCCGACCACCGGCATCAGGCCCATCACCATACCGACATTGATAAAAATCTGCCAAAATATCATAATGGTAATTCCCATGGCCAAAAGGGAGCCAAACATATTTCGGCAATTATAAGAGATGTTGACCCCCCAAAACAGCAAGATAAAATAAAGCGTCAACAGCACAGCACATCCCGCAAGCCCCCACTCTTCGGCCAATACGGAAAGAATAAAATCCGTATGCTGTTCAGGCAGAAAATTTAAAGCATTCTGGGTCCCATGGAGAAAACCCTTCCCGGTAAGCATGCCGGAACCTATGGCAATCTTGGACTGGATGATGTGATAACCTGTACCAAGAGGGTCCCGCTCAGGATTTAAAAAGGTTAAAATCCTGTCTTTCTGATAATCCTTAAGACCAAAAAACCATACCAAGGGAACCAGGGAGAGCCCCACCCCCCCCAGAATAAATAAAACTTTTTTTTCGACTTTTACAAATATGGTAAGACAGCCGGCGATAAGCAGAAGTAAAAGCCCGGTACCAAGATCGGGCTGAATAAAAATGAGGCCAAAGGGGATAATGCATAAAATCGCAGGTTTGATAAGATTCCTGAAGCCTAAACCTTCGGGACTGATACTATCTGCGAACACCGAAGCCAAGCTGATTATCAAAGAAATTTTCATCAGTTCCGAGGTCTGTATCCGGACAGGACCCAACACCAGCCAGCGCTGGGAACCCCCGCCGGTATGCCCCACAAGCCAGGTGGCCACCAAAAGTCCGACACATGCGGCATATATAAGGAAATGCAATTTAGCAAACTCCTTAAAATCAATGACAAGGCAACCCATCATGATGACAAACCCAACGGCAAGCCAAACAACCTGTCTTTTAAAGAGGGGGTGCAGTGCAGTTCCGTCATATCCGGCTGTCACCGCCGAATAAAGGATGGTCAGCCCCGAAATGCAAATAAAAAAAATAACTAAAAGAAATCCCCAATCAAAATTTGATACGAGACGGCGGTCAAACATTTTTTCACTCCATATGAGCCTGGTCGTGCTTGACCACGGCAGTTGGGACGTCAGGGTCCCCGAGATAGGCATGAATCAACTCTTTTGCAACAGGAGCAGCCGCACTGGATCCATGCTCCCCATGTTCAATGATCACGGCAATGGCTATTTTAGGGTCCTGTGCAGGCGCATAACAGACAAACCAGGCATGATCCTGGAGGGTGCGCCTCAATTTTTTGTTATCAAACTTTTCTCCGGCTTTGCGGGAAAAAACCTGTGCCGTACCTGTTTTTCCGGCAATTTGAATGCCGGGAAGACGGATGCGCCGGGCAGTGCCACGGTTCCCATGAACAACGTCTAAAAGCCCTTGTCGCACAATGGCTAAATTTTTTTTGGACGCCGGCAACCCACCGGTAATATCGGGTTCAATTTGCCTTATCACCTGCCCTTTTGCATCCTGAACGGACCTGACGATCCTTGGCCGATAAAGGGTCCCATTATTCCCAACCGCAGAAATAAACACCGCCATCTGCAAAGGGGTAACCAGATTAAACCCCTGACCGATACTGATGGACAAGGTTTCACCCGCCTGCCAGGGTTCCTTGAACCGCTTTTTTTTCCATGCTGAAGTGGGGATCAAACCCGGACGCTCATGGGCCAGCCGGATGCCGGTCAACCTCCCCAGACCAGAGCCATGTGCATACCTTGCCAGGGCATCGACCCCAACTTTTTCGCCGGTCTGATAAAAAAACACATCGCAGGATTGGGCAATGGCATCCACAACATTTAAATTGCCATGTCCGTATCTATTCCAACAATGATAGCGCCGGTTGCCAAACTTATAAAATCCCGGACAAAAAAAGGTTGAATTGTGGTCAATGACCTTTTCTTCAAGCCCTGCCAGGGCCGTGATCGTTTTATATGTGGACGCCGGGGGATATTCGGCCTGAATTGCCTTGTTGTTCATGGGTCTGCCCGGATCATCTCTTAACACCTGCCATTTCTTACTGGAGATCCCGCCAATAAAGTCATTCTGGTCAAAACTAGGCGATGATGCCATAACCAAAACATCTCCGTTTGACGGATCAAGGGCCACAACGGCCCCATCATTTTCCCCAAGCAAGCTTTCAGCCTTTTGCTGAAGTGGTAGATCCAATGTCAGGACCAGATCCTTTCCGGAAACAGGTTCCACAGTCTTAAGTATCTTTATCACACGGCCGTTTACGTCCACTTCGACCTGGTGCCCCCCCCTTTTGCCCTGCAGATCCGCCTCAAAGCTTTTTTCAACCCCGTACCGACCAATGGAGTCTCCGGACCGGACATTAGGAAATTTACCGGAAGCCAGTTCTTCCTTATTTATCTGGCCAAGATAGCCTATAAGATGGGCAGCGGTTTTCTTATGGATATAATTTCTGGTGGGTTCAATATCAATGTGAATACCTGGCAGGTCAAACTGATGGGCCTCTATGACCGCAAGCAGATCCCTTGTTATGTCCCGCTTAAGGACAAGTGGCTTGTAAAATGCCGCTCTCCCCGCTTTTTTTATGGTTGCCATCAGGTCTTCATCGGAATCGCCGGTCAGTTCAGCCAGACGCTCAAGGGTTTGCTTCAGGGGGTTGGCATCCTCCAGTACAATGGTCAAATCAAAGGCCGGCCGGTTGTCCACGAGAAGATTATGATTGCGGTCATAAATCAGTCCCCTGGAGGATTTTATACTTTTAAGCCGGACACAATTGGTCATTGACAGCCGCCGATACTCTTCCCCATGGATCATCTGTAGATAAACAAGCCTTAAAAAAAGAACGCCAAAAATAAAAACAATGCACAGACCGGCCCCTATATATCGAGGCTTGATCCAATCCCTATCTGAATTTTTATTGATTACGCCCACATCACCCTCTATATTTGCGGGCCATGTGCCGGCAGGACTGTTTTACGGCATGTAAAAATTTCTTGTGCATGATCTCCATAACCCAGACGCCAAAGGGAATACCAACAGCAGCCCAGATGGCCTGACCAATGCAAAGGCGGTAATCCGTGGCCGCAATTGCCTTGTGCCCCTGAAGCAAAAAAACACTGAACATAACCAGGCCCTGATAAATGCAGGCGGATACAAGGCTGACAATAATAACAAAAATAGCGCTGCGCTGAAAAACCAGCCGGCGCAGAAAAAAAATGATCAGGTAAATACACAGATACGCCGTGGTATGCAGGAAGAACGACGAACCTGACAGACTGTCCATGATGCTGCCGATGATTATAAGACAGAAAGGCACCCAGTAGCGTTGGGAAAAAAGGCTTAGATACAATACATTGATGATCATTAGATCAAAAAAATAGGGAAACCAGGAAAAATCCGGGATAATGACAGTTTGAATGATAACCAGAAATAGGGTGAAAAAGAAAAAAAATATGAAATTCATCATACCGGCAGCATCCGCCTGTCAATCGACATGCTGTTACAAAATGCTAATTTTCCCAATTTCTTCGTTGGAAAAATAAATTTGATCCTCAGAATACTGCATGTATGCCTGCGGTCAAATTGATTTTCCGCCTTGAACTTGAAAAAATTATTCATTCTGTAACAGCATGTCGGCATTTTTATATACCAGCACTTCTTCAAGCCTGTCAAAATCTACAGCAGTTTTTATGATGATATCCTGAAATAACTGGGAATAATTTTTTTTTACATCAAGTACCGTTCCGATTCTCAATCCTTTTGGGAATACCTGATCCAACCCTGAGGAGACAATAACCTGTCCTTGTTGCACCGGATCTTTTCTCAATGTATATACAAAGGAACAGGTGTCTTCATTATTGCCCTTGACCATGCCGCGAACCCGGGTCTCCTGGATCAGCGCATCAACAGCCGAATTGCGGTCGGTAATCAGCAGCACCCGGGAAAAACGGCCGGACACTTTAATAATTTGCCCTACGATGCCTTCCGACACCAGTACCGGAAGACCTTTGATTAACCCGTCTTTTTCCCCCTTATCAATCATAATGGTTTTAAACCAGGGAGACGGATCCCGTGCAATCACCTGGGCTGCCACATAAGCGGCGGGCATTGAACTTTGGAAATTGACAAATTTCTTTAAACGGGCATTTTCAAGCTCAAGCTCTTTGCATCTATTGGCTGTGTGTAGGGCCTTTGATACCTCACGTCTCAATGCCTGGTTCTCTTCCACGGCCAGCACACAGGAAAAATAGGTCTGCCATACCGATTCAGTAAACCCGATAATACGGGAGGTCACAAACTGAAAAGGAGACGTAATGGTTATGGCAAGCCTTTCAACACCACCCGCCGACAGGCTCTCCCGGCTGGACATAGTAATTACGGTGAGCGCCACCGCAATAAAAAAGCCCACGCCGACAATCATCATGATCCGCCTGGAAAACATTACCTTTAGCTGATGACCACTTCTTTAAGAATTTCTATACAGTCGAGGGCTTTGCCGCAACCCAGTGCCACTGTGGATAAGGGGTCATCAGCCACGACAATGGGAAGACCGCATTTTTCTTGAATCAATTTGTCCAGGTTTTTCAACAAGGCACCGCCACCGGTTAAAACAATGCCGGAGTCCACGATATCAGCTGCCAGTTCCGGCGGGGTTTGTTCCAGAGCAATGCGAACGGTTTCGACAATCGCTTCAATCTGCTCGGAAATAGCCACCCGAACTTCTTCGGAATCAATGGCCAATATTTTAGGAATTCCGGAAACCAAATCCCTGCCCTTGACTTCAATGGTCTCAAGGTGTTCCGGATCAGGATAGGCATTGCCAATGGTTGTTTTGATAATTTCTGCGGTTCTTTCGCCGATGAGCAAATTATATTTGCGTTTGATATGCTGGCTGATGGAGGCATCCATCTTGTCCCCGGCCACTCTCAGGGATTGGGTATAGACAATCCCGGCCAGAGAGATGACCGCCACCTCAGTGGTTCCCCCGCCGATGTCCACAACCATATTGCAGGTGGGTTCCGTAATGGGAAGGCCTGCGCCGATTGCTGCAGCCATGGGTTCTTCTATGAGAAAAACCTCCCTGGCACCAGCGGATTCCGCACTTTCCCTGACCGCTCGTTTTTCCACCTGGGTGATCCCGGAAGGTACGGCAATAATAATCCTTGGACGCACCAGCGTTTTTCTGTTGTTATGAACTTTACGGATAAAGTGCTTGAGCATGGCTTCAGTGACTGCGAAATCAGCAATTACACCGTCTCGCATAGGTCGGATGGCCACAATATTGCCCGGCGTCCTTCCCAGCATACGCTTTGCTTCCAGCCCCACCGCCAGCACTTTGTTTTTGGCCCGGTTGTCCGTTTTAACCGCCACCACTGAAGGTTCACTTAATACAATTCCTTTGCCCTTGACATAAACCAGCGTATTTGCAGTGCCAAGATCAATGGCCAGATCATTGGAAAAGGCCCCAAGCAAAGTATCAGTTACAAAGTTCATTTATCCTCTTTCATACAAATTGGGAGTTGTGTTTTATTAAATAGATAATGAAAAAATACTGCTAAAAATATAGTTGCTAACAAACTTAAGTTTTTTTTACAAGAATAAAAGTGTTTCACTCCTGTATATTATCCTTATAAGCAGATGCGATCAGATCATGAATCATAGGCCTGAATTTCCTTATATCAGTATTTTCCCGGCTCGGATGAACCCGGTTGGTCAAAAGCACCGTGATCAGACCGTTATCGGGATCTATCCAGAAGGATGTGCCGGTAAAGCCTAAGTGTCCGATAGATCGTTTAGAAAAAAAACGACCTGATGACGCGTTTCCTTCACTTGGGGAATCAAATCCTGCCGGACGTCCCATCCCATTAATTGTATCGGCAAAACAGCGAATAACCGTAGAATTTATTACTTTGGTTTCTTCGTTTTCAAGTGCGTGCAGGATCCGGCAACACAGGCGATGAACCCCGGCAGCCGTGCCAAATAAACCGGCATGCCCTTCAATGCCGCCTGCAGCCCAGGCATTTTCATCTTCCACCTCCCCCAGCATCATTTTCCCTCGCCAGGGACAACGGGAGGTCGCGGCAAAAACAAGGGAAGACTTATCCTTCTCGGGCCTTGTCAAATCAGAGCAAAGCGGATTAAAAAACAAATCATAAATGTTTAAAGGCGCAAAGATCCGGTCATTAACAAATGTATCCAGCCGGACACCGGACAGATGCTCCACCACCCAGGCCAAGAGAATAAATCCCAGATCACTGTAAATTTCCTTAGAACCGGGCTCATATTCCAGGGGTTCTTCCAGCACCAACTGCCGCAAGCACTTTCCCGCCGCTATGCCGGGGACAGGGGCAGGCAGCGATTTAAAATACGGACGATGAGCCGGCAGACCGGACCTGTGACGCAGCAACATGTCAATGGTGATCTCGGCTTTGCTCGTTCCACAGGCAGCCGGCAAGGCGTCCTTTAAACAAGTTTTCCGGGATAACTGCCCTGATGCAATCAGATCTGCCACAGCCAAGGCTGTGACCAGGGGCTTGGTTAGGGAGGCCAAATCAAAAACCGTATCCAATGTGACAGGTTCCCCAAACCTTATGTCTGTTACACCAAAGGCCTTGTGATAAAAAACATGATTCCTGTTCGCCCACAGCAGCACAGCACCCGGAAACACACCGTCAGTCACAGCATTGGCCATGGCGTTATCAATCTTTTGAAACGCCCGAAGTGTCATTTTACGCTAAAATCCCATTCAAGATATGCATGGTCTGCATCCAGGATAGCGTTGCCCCCCATGGGAAGGGAAAGGTTAACCGCCCCGTGCCCCACATCAATTCCCATGCAGATCGGAATGTTTGCGTCAAAAAACACCTCTTGAATTATCTCGGGGATATAGGCGTCATTGTCACAATTTTCAAAAGACCCGGTCACAACCCCTTTGACACCGTCCAGCACACCGGCCATTTTCATCTGGGTCAGCATCCGGTCAATCTTGTATGCCGGTTCACCCACGTCCTCCATAAAAATAATGCTGCCCCTAAAATCAGGCTGATAAGCTGTCCCGATCATATGAACAAGGGTGGATAGATTTCCGCCCACAAGCCGTCCTGTGGCACGACCCCCCGCAAGCACCTGATCAGAAGGCAGATCAATACGCGTAAAGCAGCCTGTCAACGTTTTTGCAAAACTGTCTAATGTCTTTTTATCCGCCCGGCCAAGGGAAACCAAGTTTGGCGCGTGCAGGGCACAGATCCCGGCTTTGGACACCAGGGAACTGATCAAAGCCGTGGTATCTGAAAATCCCATAAACAATTTCGGATTTCCGGCAATGGAATCCCAATCCAGCAACGGCAAAAGGCGCATGGCACCAAATCCGCCCCTTGCCGCAATGATGCCTTTAATCCCAGGGTCGGCAAACAGCAAATTAAGCACATCCGCCCGTTGCCGGTCCGTACCGGCAAGATATCTGTGGCGACCTGTTACGCCGTTGGGGATGTAAACTTGAAACCCCATGGATTCGAGACACTGGACCCCTTTTTCGAACGCCTGCGCATCAAACCTGGCCGATGGTGCGGCCACGCCAATGACATCTTTGGGTTTTAAACTGCAAAAAACGGGTTCTACGCGTGTTTTCATCAACCGAGTTAATCCTTATTAATCATACCCTGGCATATTAAATGACTTTAAATAATTTACCAATCCTTTTTTAACTCTTACAAAATCGTTTTCAATCTTTCAATTTTGTTATTAATACCAGCCTTTCGGAAACTTTCAAATTTCTTTTCAGCATTATTTAAATTTTTCATTTACACTTAATCCAATAGCCTGCGTTCAAACAGGACCGAAGCATATTCAAAAACAACCATTTTATTGGCACTCTATTTGCTTAATTTTAAGTTATAACCTTTTTCAGGAGAATAATATGACAATTCAAAATGCCCTTAACTTTATCCGGCAAGGACAACATGACAGTGATTTTAGAAACAAGCTGGTAAATGCAGACACCAGCCGCACACGGCAAGAAATTCTGGATCAAAATGATTTAATTTTCACCCCGGAAGAGTTTGAAGAGGCATTTTCCTTAAGCCTTTTTAAATGTCAACACCAGGAAGATGCTGATGCCCTGACGGATTTTAGGATGTGGTGGATCATGTTATACCGAAGTCCTGATTCCGGTGTTACGTCGCCCTGAATCCTATTCTTCCATTGTACCCTATTGCCTCGTTTCAATGTCGATAATTGTCAATTTTTGCGCCATTGCCTTGACAATGCGGCAATTTTCACTTTAAAAAGGGTAGCGTACGGCTTTGGGGCTTATTAATAAGGCATAGTCGCAACCCGCTTCGGCGGTGAACGGCGTAGGCCGTATTTTGGTAGTAGGTAAGTGTGGATTTTTTCCGGGTTACAGCAACCCTGTAGCCCGGGGGATCTCCTGTAATCCAGAATTCCTACCCGACTTAAAGGACGGGGTTTCCTTTGGAGGATTGATGAAAAAATTTATCATCGGTGCCTTGGTACTACTTATTGGTGTACCTGCTTTTTCGTTCACTTTTTTTAATTTTTTAAATTTTTCGGCAGGACTGATTCCTGTGTTGATGATCCTTGGCGGTGCTATTGCAGTATATCTTGGCATTGAGGAACTCAAGCAGACAGACAACAGTGAGGCAGAGGTTGAACTACCGGAGAAAAAACCTACGAACATAATAGAAGAACACGCCGGAAATTCAGAAGAAACAAGCGAACCTGTCCTCGACAAACAAGATATCCAACCGGCAACGGAACCAATCGAAAAAACAGAAGAAAAGGGTACAGACACACCAGATGAGCAGCCGGAATCACCGAATGGACAGTCGAAGCCGGAAATACAGCAAGACGCTGAATCCTCAGTGCCCGTAGCGGAGGCACCTGCCAACGAAAACGTTCAATTTAAAGGAAATATTGAAACCCTGGTTTTCCACAGCGTGACGTGTAATTTTGCCAGTGGTAAAAATTGCAGCATGGATTTTACCACCAGGGAAGAGGCTGAAGCCGAGGGCTACAAACCCTGTAAAATATGCATGCCTGACGCTTAAGACCCACGGATTCATATTCATCACTGGATCATCAAGTTTTTGTTAATTTGCACAACTTCGGTAAAAACTTGATGACGAAATCAGGTTACAGGCAGGTAATCTTCCCGTACCGGTGAAAAAACCTCAATGGCGACGCTGTCTTCCAGGACTTCAGCACGGTGCTCGACCCCGGATTCAATGCACCAGGAATCTCCGGGGCCGGCATTGCGGCATTCATGCCCAATGTAAAGATTGATGCGCCCGGAAACGAGATATCCGGTCTGCTCGTGGGGATGGTTGTGGGAGGGCAGCAAAGCTCCTTTGGTCATTTTAAACCGGACCAAAAGAGTTTTCTCCCCATATACCAAGGTTTTCATCTCAATGCCTTCCACGGGCACGACATAGCCGTTTTCATCATGAATTGCAAACATGTGCTCTCCCCATTTTTTTGCCATAATCTTTTAAAATTGATCTTTTAACTGTTTACCAGGAATGCTTTTCCAGTCAAAAAATGGTATTCTGACATCATTACCTAAAATTGCAATATGAAATAAATACTCGATGATCAAGTTTTTAGGGAATTTGTTCAAATTCAAGGCGGAAACAATTTTTAACCGGAGGAATATACAATATATTTTGAGGATTAAAAATTCTTTCCAACGCCGAAGTTGGGCAAATTAACAAAAACTTGATCATCGAGAAATAGTTACCCATACTTGGGCATGAAAGGCCTTATGAGCAGTCAACCATCAAAACCACCGATAATCCTGGCACCTGCCGGGGATACCCACTCTTTTCTTGCTGCAATAGCGGCTGGTGCAGACGCAATTTACTGCGGCCTTAAAATATTTTCAGCCCGTATGGAAGCCGGCAATTTTTCCATTGAAGAATTGGCAAGACTGACCAAGTTTGCCCATTCAAAAGGGGTTCAGGTATATGTTGCCTTTAACTCTATCATCAAGGAATCCGAAACCGAAAAGGTACTTCGTATTCTTGACAAGCTTACCCGGTATGCAGATGTCGATGCCCTGATTATTCAGGATACTGCCATGGTCAGTCTTGCCGGCCAGGCAGGATTCAAAGGTCAACTTCATCTGTCCACCCTGGGCAATTGCACCCATCCTGCCGGACTTGAGGCGGCTCAAAAAACGGGCTTTTCCCGGGTGGTGCTGCCACGAGAATTCAACCTTGATGAAATCAGAGCCATGGCAGCAGCTGCCCCCGGGAACATGGATCTAGAGATATTTGTTCATGGGGCGCTTTGCTACTCCGTATCAGGCCGGTGTTACTGGAGTTCCTGGTTTGGCGGAAAAAGTTCCCTGCGGGGCCGTTGCGTTCAGCCCTGCCGGCGACTTTATGAACAAAATGGGAAAAAGGCCCGGTACTTCTCATGCATGGATCTGTCCGCGGATGTACTGGCCAAAGTGCTCAAGGAAATTCCCAACATCAGTACCTGGAAAATTGAAGGCAGAAAAAAAAGCCCCCATTATGTTTACTATACGGTGATGGCTTATAAACTGCTCAGGGATGCGCCGGACCAAAAAAAACAGGCGTTGTCGTTTTTAGCGTATGCGTTGGGAAGAGAGGGCAGCCATTACAATCTCTTATCCCATCGGGTATCAAATCCTCTGGATCATGGGTCTGAAACGGGCTCCGGACTGTTTTTAGGCCGGATAAAAAACCCTGAAAATCCATATTTTATTTCAAGGGAGGCGCTTCTGCCGGGGGATCTTTTACGTATCGGATATGAAGAAGAAAGCTTTCACCAAATCCAGAAGGTGACCCGGGCTATCCCTAAAAAAGGAAAATATTTTTTATCTTCAAAAAAAGGCAAGCGCATCAAAAAAGGAACCTCTGTTTTTATTATTGACCGCAGGGGACGAGAGCTGGAAACAAAATTATCACGCCTTGGTGCCGAACTCAGTGAAATTCCCAAGGTAACAATCAAACCGTCGACCCTGTCCGTTACCCACAAAAATGCAGGGGGCAGCGTAACATCATCAAGCCCAACAAGTGGTCATAGAAGAAAAAGACAGCCTGATATCTATGAAATGGATGTTTTCAGAAAAAAACCTTCGGGCTTAAAAACACACAACGACACGGGTTTCTGGATTTCTGCAAACAGCTACGGAATCAAAGTCCAGGCCCAGGCCTGGTTGTGGCTGGATCCTGTGCTTTTCCCCGATGAGGAAAAAATATGTCAAAACTATATAAAAACCGCATTAAAAAAAGGGGCAAAAAACTTTGTACTCAATTCCCCCTGGCAGATAACCCTGTTTGATAATCCCCAAAGGCTCAACATCTGGGCCGGGCCCTTTTGCAATATCACCAATTGCCTTGCAGTGGAAATGCTCAAGCGCCAAGGTTTTTCCGGGGCCATCGTAAGTCCGGAACTGGATAGCCAGACTCTTTTGTCCCTGCCGGGACGCTGCTGTCTGCCTTTGGGGGCGGTCTGCCGGGCCAACTGGCCCCTGGCCATATCAAGGATTGCAGCCCCAAACCTGGATCTTGGTAAAGGCTTTACCAGCCCCATGGGAGAAATTGCCTGGACCAGCAAACACAATGCAACCTACCACACCTTCCCCAACTGGCCCCTGGACCTGTCGTCCAAAACCGGTGAGTTAAAACAGGCAGGCTTTGTCATGCTCGTTAATATATTTGAAAATATACCTAAAGGCATCCGGATGAAATCACGCCCGGGCACCTGGAACTGGCACTTGAAACTGCTTTAAGTAAATGATCAAGTTTAAAACTACGAAGGGCCGATCTTTTGAGAGATCGGCCCTATATTAATAAAAATAGTATGTTTAGGGTGCAATCCGGATGGATGGATAGATACCGGCATTTTCCCCGGACCGGTACGGTTGCAGGGTATTAAACGAAATCTGCTGGTCATCCTGAGCATGTCCGATCAGCTGACACTCATCATCATTGCAAAAGGCCCCATTGGCCTCAAGAATATGATCAATGCGGTGGGTGAAGGCATCAACAAAACTTTCCCCCGAGCCTGTAAAGGTCATATCTCCAATGGACTGGGTACCCCTGAGCCCCTTTATTTCTTCTATGAGAATTGAATGTTTTAAAAGGTCTTCGGCACAGGAAATGTATCCCCAGACCAGATGACGATCGGGAATGGTCAATGGTTCTTTGATATCAATAATGGTATGTGGCATAACAATACAGCCTTTGCCAATGGTAAGTTTTGCATCCTCTTTTCCAAAAAGAAAACTATTAAACCCCACAAAAGTTTTCAAGCCAACAAACGTGTTAATGATTTTCCCGCCGTGGGCAGTCACACACAAGCCTTCAAGATGGGAATTGATAATAAATGAGTTTTCCTGGGCATTGGAGCCATCTCCCATCTTGGTATTCTCCACATAGGCCCGCTGGGAAATCAACACATTTTCCCCGATTTCAGTCTTGGGTTTTATCACGGCATACCGGTTTACAGCTGAACTTGCCGGAGCTTTAATGGGCTCAAGATCAACCACCTCAAACAGCCTTTCATACTCGGCCTCTTTTTCACTGACAAACTCATAGATCAGCCCCCGGGGCTGATGCATTTCATTCACGCCGATGTATTTATCCAATACCTCTTTTTCATGCCCAAATTTGAATTTAAAATCATCCGTCTCAACCCAGATAACGCCGGGATCAATTTTGCGATGGAAAAACTCGCCGGCCTGAATATAGGAAAACTCTCCGACTATGCAGGAATGAAGGTTCATTAGGTCCACCGTGGCAAAGGGGCCAAGAAAGCACCCTTCCATGGTGGCACCGTGAATATTTGCATAATGCGCAGAAACGGTATTTCTAATGGTGAATTCCTCAGGGGTTTCAGGATTATGGGAATTGCTATGCACTAGCGTTTTGTACAACAGACTGCCTGTTATCGCAAAAATCTCATCATCCACCAGGGGTAAAGGATTGTCCTTATCAAAGATATCACCTTTGCGCTTGAGTTCGTCTCCCCGGATATCGCTTTTGTATATACATGACTGCCTGACAAGGGCCTTGCCCAAAAAATAAGATCCGGCCATGCTTGAATTGACAAATTTGAAAAAAATGGGATGACGGGAAGTTATGCCGTAAAAACAATAAAATTTGGTCAGTTTGTCAAACTCAATGGTATTATCAACAAAGGTCCGGGTATTAAACTAAAATTCCCTTAGATTTGCATTGGCCCGGTTGGTAATTCTTTCGAGCAAAAGCTTTACATTTTCCATTGTTTTGCCCCCTGTCTATAACTTAATGTTATGGATTTTAAATTTTTTTTCTTCTTCCTCAGATTTTCATGTTCATAACATAGGATAAAAAGACAAACAACGATATAATTTCTTGTTCTGAAACTACACAGATAGAGTTCTTTTGGGCTTTTCATTTGTAAATCCGGCAAGGGGATGGTAGAAACTGACCTGCGGCCTGTTTTTGATGGAACAGCAAATGAGAAGGAACCCTGCTCAAGGATGCAATTATTTCCTGAAGTTCATCAATTAATGAAATCCCCTTTGGATCTTACCCATATCCTGGATGAAATCCCCTTAGGCATTCTCGTGATGGACAAGGATTTGCGGGTGGTCCACCTTAACCGATTCTTCCAGGCACTGACAGGGTTTTCCCTGGATATGGTCAGGGGTATTCCCTGCAAAAATGTCCTGCGCAGTTCGGCATGCATCATCAACTGTCCGGCCCTTGCCACCCACCGCAAAAACCGGTCCATATCCTGCACCAGCGATATCATCAACACAGACCGCCAGAAACTGCCTGTGCGCATCACCACCACACAAATCATGGATACCCAGGGGCATTTCACAGGTTATATGGAAACCATCGAGGATTTGAGAAGCAGTGCCGGCAATGACCCGGAAAAAAACGTGGCCTACAGTTTTGCCAATATCATCGGCCGAAGCCGGAAAATGGAAACGATCTTTCAAACCCTTCCCATGCTTGCCCAAAGTGATGCCTCTATCCTGATCACCGGGGAAACCGGCACGGGCAAAGACCTTGTGGCAGAAGCCGTACACCAGACATCCGGGCGCGCAGGCGGTCCGTTTATTAAAATCAACTGCGGTGCACTGCCCGCAACCCTTTTGGAATCCGAAATTTTCGGTCATATGAAAGGGGCGTTCACTGGTGCTGTAGAAAACAAACCAGGCCGGTTCAAGCTGGCGCACAACGGCACTATTTTCTTAACGGAAATCGGAGACCTGCCCCTGCCCCTGCAGGTTAAACTGCTCACATTTCTTGATGACAGGATTATTTATCCGCTAGGTGCCACCAAGGGATTCAACGCCAATGTAAGAATTATTGCCGCCACCCACCGTGACCTTGAATATATGGTATCCATTGGTAAATTCAGAAAAGACCTGCTGTTCCGCCTGAATGTGGCCAGGGTACATCTGCCGCCCTTACGGGAGCGGGGTGCAGACATCCGCCTTCTGCTTGACCATTTCCTGAACCACTACACAAAAAAACAGGGTAAAAAAATCAATGGATTTTCCGAACCGGCCCTGTCTGTTTTATTGAATTACACCTATGAGGGAAATATCCGGGAATTGAAAAACATCATGGAGTATGCAGTGAATGTGGCCCAGGGCACTATAATCGAAGCGGACAACCTGCCGGCCTATATTCTGGATCACGAACCTGTGCAAAGGATTTCAAAGAGACCGGCAGCAGAGGATGTCCCAAACACCCAATCGGACCAACTACCGATTTCTGCCCCCCCGCAACCGTATGAAACCGGACAAACCTGGCCCTCGGTGGAGCGGCAGATGATTATTGATGCGTTGAAAACATCCCGGGGTAAAAAAAATAAAGCCGCGCAAATTCTAAATATGAGCCGCAGCACGTTATGGCGGAAAATCAAGGCATATCAAATAGAATAGAATAAAACTATGACATTGCATAAGATAGCCATCCCTATACTTGGTGAAGAAATTGTACCCAGGTTTGACTTGGCCACTGAAGTCATCATTCTGACAACAGATAAACGTTCCGACGTCCAGGACAAAAAAATTATTGTGCTGCCCAGGTCCTCCCCGGATGAACTGTGTCATACTCTTCTGGCCCAAGAGATCAACACACTGATCTGCGGTGCCGTTGAAGATGAATATTATGAATTTCTTAAATGGAAAAAAATTAAGGTCTTTGACGGGGTTTCCGGCGCCTGGAACCATGCCTTTGAGCGATGGCAGACCCAGACCCTGAATCCTGGAGACATCCTTTTCACCCGCATGGTTGAAGGTAATACACTATAATGTCTTAAAATGTTTCAAAACGAGTCTTTCATTTTGTTTCATTTTGTTTCAATACAGTTTTTTTCTTTTTCTTTGAAAACCTAACAATTTGTTTTACAGGCAAATTTTAAACATGGCATGCTCCTTGCTATTTGCTGATTGTGATTTTGATTAATAACCTGACTGAGCAAATAAGAGAACATGACCCTGATTGCCATTACATGCGGTATATATGCCGCCCCTTACCGATTCATTGATGCATTATCCGCTTTATATCAATGCACTGTGTATGAAGATCCGGTACTAATAAAACAAACCGGCCAGGCACATGATCTTAAAACAGACCTTATTTTCAGGTCCATCCAGTGCAGACACATCCCCTTTGATAATTTCACCCACGACAGAAAAAAATGCCTGGCCGCACTGAAGGTCCAGATCTCCCAAAATATTTTAAGCGGCCCTTGCCTATTTTCAGGTGTTTTATCCCACCTGATTCCCACATCTGTTTCCGGCATTTATAGAATCATGTCGGCAACACCCATGCAGGTTCGCAGGCAACGGGCCATGGTTTTAAACAAGTTATCCAGTCAGACTGCCACCAATACCATCACCCGGTCTGACCATAGGGAACAGCGATTTGCTGCCCAGCTAAATATAGACTCTCTGTGGGATCCTGCACGGTACGATATGGCTCTGGAATGGAGAAAAATTGATGCGGCAACACATGACATGACCAGGGAAGGGATTAACCAGGCCCTCAAAAAAATACGATCAGATATGGCAAGCCCAACGGGAAATGCCAATAAAAATAAGCATGCTGTTGATTTTAATATCAGTTCCAGGGTTGATGCAGCTTTAGCCGGTCTTGGGCACCACCTGATTATCGAATCGGATTCGGGCCATGTGCTGGTTACGCTGGACAGAAAAATTATGAACCTTGCTAGAGCACAAAAGGAAATTATGGATCTTGCCCGGGCGGTGCCCGGCGTAAAATCAGTTAAAACAAAAATAGGGCCTAACTTTTACAAGACCGGCATGATTCGTAATTTCAACCTAACCACACCGTTTAAAAGAAAACTTGATAAAACAAAGAGTTGAAAAATATTAAAAATACGAATAAAAACAAAATTTAAATGAAGCAATGATTCATTAATTAAAGGAGAGAGGGACCCAATGACAACTGGAAATATAGATGCAGCAAAAACACAACTGGATTGGAAAAGAATCCTGTTTATTCTAATCGGCCTGACCCTGTTCGCTATTGTTAATTTTTCTCCGGCATGGCCGGATGCTGTGGATCCTACCGGAAAACATTTTGTGTTAAGCGCCCAAGGCAAAGGCGCGCTTGCCATCTTTCTTCTGGCCGGCACCTGGTGGGTGTTTGAAGTGGTGCCCATCGGCGTTACCAGCCTGGCATTAGGCGCGTTTCAGGTGCTTTTTGCGGTCCGGACAGCCAAGGAAGCCCTGAAAGATTTCATGACCCCCTCGGTTCTATTTATCTTCGGCTCCCTGGTCATCGGTATGGTATTTACCAAAACAGGGTTAACCAAGCGACTGGCTTACAAAATGTTAGCCGTTGTGGGAGAAAGAACCAGCATGATTTACCTGGGCTGCTTTGTGGTTACGGCGGCATTAACCCATATTATGGCCCATACGGCTGTAGCAGCCACCATGTTTCCGCTTTTGATGACCATTTACGCGATGTACACAGACGAACCCGGCCCCACCAAATTCGGCAAGGGACTGTTTATTGGCATGGCTTTTGTGGCAGGCGCCGGTTCTATTGTCACGCTTTTAGGTGCGGCCAGGGGCGCAGTGGCCATCGGCTTTTTTAAAGACATCGTGGGCAAGGAGATATCCTTTTTCGAGCTTACATTTTACATGTTCCCTGTGGGCTGGGCCATGACCTTTATCATCTGGGGTTTTTTCATGATTTTCTGCAAACCTGAAAAAAAGACCATCCCAGGCATTAAGGAAAAGGCAAAAGCACTGGAAAAAGCCATGGGCGGCATTACAAAACAGGAAATACTGGCCGGCGGCATCATCTTTCTGGCCATCGCCACCATGTCCGTAAAACAGTTCATTCCGGCCATATCCAAACTGGACAAAAATGCGATCATGCTTGTGGCAACGGTTTTATTCTTTATTTTCAATATTCTTGACATCAAAGATCTTGAAACGATACCCTGGAATATCATCCTTTTGTTTGGCGGTGCCATGAGTATCGGCTTCTGCCTGTGGGAAACAGGGGCTGCCGAATGGCTTGCCATCAACTGGCTAACCCTGTTCCAGAAAGCCAATTACTTTGTGTTCATTCTAAGTATCGCATTTTTTGTCATGATCATGACCAACTTTATCATGAACGTGGCAGCCATTGCCATATCCCTGCCCGTGGCACTGGTTATTGCCCCCTACTTGAATGTGGCACCTGAAGTCATCCTGTTTGCGTCTCTTGTAACGGCCGGTATGCCGTTTTTACTACTGGTGGGTGCAGCCCCCAACGCCATCGCCTATGACTCAAAACAGTTTACCACAGGCGAATTTTTCATGTACGGTATTCCAGCGTCCATCATCTTGATGGTGATTGTCGCATTGTCCATATTCCTGTGGAAACTCATGGGAATGCCCATCACAACAATGTAAAAAAAATTCAAAGCCCCGGTTCGTTTTCCCTGATGATCCGGGGCTTTGCTGTTCTCAACACCGGTTATGTTGACAGTTCCCTGCCAAATATAGTAAAAAACGGCCCAATGCTAAGGCAGTCATGTTCTTGATATTGAACCAGGAGTTTTCTTTTGAAAATAGTGATAATCGGTGCCGGGGGCGTGGGTTACAACATTGCCGGTCGGTTGGCCCTTGAAAGCAAGAATGTCGTGGTGGTTGATGTGGATGCACATGCCACCAGAAAAATCGCTGAAGACCTGGATGTCAAGGTCGTAACAGGATCGGGCAGCAACCCCGATACCCTGCGGGAGGCCGGAGTTGTTGGTGCGGATATCCTTTTAGCCGTTACAGACAGTGATGAAATTAATATTGTATCCTGCCTGATTGCCAATCAGATTTCGCCCATGACCAGAAAACTGGTCCGTTTGCGTAATGAAGGATTTATCCCTTTCCATACCAGTCTTAAAAATGAAGCCCCGCACATTGACAACATCATCAACCCCGAAGCCGAGGTTGTCAAAACCATTAGAAAACTGATGACCATTCCAGGCGCCGTGGACAAGGGGGAGTTTGTTAACGGTCGCGTCAAATATGTGGGTATGCGGCTTTCTGAAGATTCTCCCATCGCCGGAATGGAACTGGCAGAATTCCATAATGCCTTTGGCCAGGAACGGCCTTTGATTGCCGCCATTATCCGGGACAATAAAGTCATTGTACCCAGGGGTAAAAATAAGCCCATGGCAGGGGATCTGATCTACTTTGTATGTGACACCCAAAAGCTTAAGGAAACCCTGAGCCTTTTAGGGGTAACGGTCCGGCCGGTAAAAAGAGTGCTTATCGTGGGCGGCGGACGCATCGGTTTCAAACTCAGCCAGTCCCTGGAGCAAGACAATATTCAGGTCAAAATCGTTGAAGCCAGTATGGACCGTTGCAACGCTCTTTCCATGCAAATAGGAAAAACCGTGGTGCTCCACGGTGACGGCGGAGACCAGAAGTTGTTCATGGAAGAGAATATCAGTCAAATGGATGCGGTGGTCTCGGTGACCAATGACGATGAAACCAATATTCTTGTTTCCCTATTGGCAAAAAACATGGGGGTAGACAACACCATCACCCGCATCAGTAAGGCAAGCTATTACCCTCTATTGTCCACCATCGGCATTGAAAAAATTGTCAGTCCCAGGGTATCAGCGGTTTCCTCAATCCTCCAGGATATACGCCAGGGCAATGTAATTTCGGACATCTCCATTTTCGGTGAACAGGGAGAATTTATTGAAGCGGTCGCATTGGCATCCTCGGCCATTACCAAGGGACCTATCAGGGATATCTCTTTTCCCAAAGACACCCTGCTTGTCTGTATCATCCGCCAGGACGAAATCATCATCCCCATGGGTGACAACCGGGTACAGGCAGGGGACCGGATTATTTTATTTGCAATCCAGGCCGCAGTGAAAAAATTGGAAAAAATGCTCACTGTAAAGCTTGGTTTTTTCTGATGCGCTGGCCCTTTATCATACGGATCATCGGCGTCCTTCTTTTTGTACTCGGCCTTTCCATGGTGCTGCCTCTGGGCTGCAGCCTGTTTTTCAAGGACGGAGCCTATCAAGGCCACCTTACGGCCATGGTAGTGACTACAATTATGGGCGCGATGATGATTTTCATATCAAAAAAGGCCGGGAACCATGACTACATTAACCAACGGGAAGGCATCGCCGTTGTGGCATTAGGATGGCTTGGCGTTGGTCTTTTCGGTGCCCTGCCCTTTTTTCTGGCCCCGGATTTTTCTACATATACAGATGCTTTTTTTGAGTCCGTGTCCGGATTTACCACCACGGGCTCATCGGTGATGACCAACATTGAAGGGGCGGCTCCCAGTCTTTTGTTCTGGCGAAGCCTGATCCAGTGGCTGGGGGGCATGGGCATCATTGTTCTTTCCCTGGCCATTCTGCCGTTTCTTGGGGTAGGCGGCATCCAGTTATATAAAGCCGAGGTACCAAGTCCGGTACCTGACAAACTCACCCCCCGGTTATCAGATTCCGCCAAGATTCTTTGGATTGTGTATGCAGGCATGACGTTTTTACTCATCCTTTTCCTTTATTTCGGGGGAATGAGTTTATTTGAATCAGTCTGCCACGCCTTGACCACACTGCCCACCGGCGGTTTCTCACCCAAGAACCTCTCCATTGCCCACTATGATTCCGCCTATTTTGATTATACAATTACCCTATTTATGTTGCTTGCAGGCATCAACTTTTCTCTGCATTACCAAATATTGCGGGGCAATGGTCTTGTGTTCTGGAGAGACTCTGAATGCCGATTTTTTCTGTGCGCTGTGGTTGTGGGCACCCTGATAATCACACTCAACACCTGGGGGCCATTGTATGACAGCTTTTCCAAAGCCTTCAGGTTCGCCATATTCCAGGTGGTTTCCATTGTCACCACCACAGGCTATGCCACGGCTGACTATGAATTATTTCCAGGCCTGGCCCAGGTTCTTTTATTTTTTGGTATGTTCATGGGTGCCAGTGCCGGCTCCACGGGCGGCGGCATGAAATGCGCCAGGATCATGGTCTGCATTAAATACTGCTACCGGGAACTGTTCAAGCTCATCCATCCCCGAAGTGTCAGCCATATCAAACTGAACAACACCTTGATTCCTGAAGAGCTGCTGCGCTCCATCCTGGGATTCATCGTCTTATATATCCTGATTTTTATCATAGCCACCGCGCTTCTATCCTCACTGGGTGTGGATTTATTGACCTCTTTAGGCGCTGTCGCCTCGTGTATCGGCAACATCGGCCCGGGTTTCGGCACAGTGGGACCGGCGGAAAACTTTGCACACCTGCCCCAGGCCGGCAAATGGCTTTTGTCCTGGTGTATGCTGGCGGGACGACTGGAAATCTATACTGTGATTATACTCCTGGTCCCCGAATTCTGGAAACGATAGTTTCAAACACGACACAGCGTGACCCGGGTATCGTAATATGGCGTCCCATTACCCACCGTACTGACCATTTCGGTCGTAAGCCTGTTCAACCCATGGCCGGCTTTGATCCATCCGCCGCGTTCGGTGATCAGGCAGTCCCGCCTTGTGGATGCATCGGTACAAAGCAATGCTTTCACAGCTCCTGTAGGACTTTTAACCATTACGGGTCGGCCGTCTGTAAGGCCTAATTTTTCAGCCTCGGCTGGGTGCAGGCGGACCTCCGGCAATGGCGGATGGTCTGCAAGGGTGCGTTCGGAGCAGATGTAATCAAAGGGAGCCACACTCAACAGGGTGTACGGATAATTTTCATCATCATTTTTAAGGATATCTCCATCGAATGTGGTCATGAATTCGAATTTCCCCGAAGGGGTAGGAAAAACCTTGTCAAGGTAAGGTGCCATGGGTTCCGGAATTCGAAAGGGGGTATGCCTCAGTTCATCCAGGTCGCCTCCCCAGGCGTTTATCGGCGCACAGATCTCGGCCAGCCAGGCATCGGATCTTTTGCAGTACTGATCTTTAAAGGAAAACCGTTTGGCAAGTTCCGTGAACATCTGAAATTCGCTTCGACAGTCGCCCACTGGCTTTATGGCCGGGTTGACCGGCCCCACATAGTTATGGCCGTAACTGGCCATTACATCGTATTCTTCAAGAAAGGTGGTGGCCGGCAGGAAGATATCTGCCTGCTCTGCGGTATCATCCAAAAAGTGGCCGCTATAGACCACCAACTCCATGCGCTTCAAAGCCTCAATCACACGTTCGGAATTAGGGGCCATGCAGACCGGGTTGGCCGCCGTTATGTAAACCATGCGAATCGGCGGGTTTTCCGCGTTTAAAAGTTCTTCCCCCACATAGGGCATCAAAAGCGTCCGACGCCCGGGATTGAGGTGGTCTCCCCAGCATTTAGGATCATAGGGACCGTATTCTTCAAATCCCTGGCTGACCCCTCCGCCTTCCACACCGATATTCCCTGAAATCGCCCCTAACGCATCAATGGCGCGGATGGTGAAATGGGCGTCTTTGTGGCGGTGAAGCCCCCAGCCCAAAAGGATCGACGTGGGCTTGAAGTTAATCAGCGTGTCTGCGATGTACTCGGCATCTTCTTTGGCAACACCGGCAAGGCCACAAAGCGCATCTACACTGTAGCGATCAAGGATGGCTTTGTATGCATCGAAACCGGCGCTGTGATGGGAAAGGAAACCGGTGTCATGGGCACCCCGGTCGATCAGAATTTTTGCGGCGGCCATGGCCAGATACGCATCCATATTCGGAGCCGGGGCAATATGCAGGTCGGAAAGGGCGGCGCTCCGGTTGCGGAACGGATCAATGGTGATAATCCGGCCACCTTTTTTCTTTATGTCCTTGATAATGGGAACCAGTCCGATCTGTGTGGTTACAGGATTCCTGGCCCAGAGAATCATGGCCTTGGAGTTGTAATGGTCCAGAGGATCGTGGGAGATACGATTTCCCAAATCCAGGTTCTGGGATGCTTGGCCGGTGCCGCCGCACAGTGACCCGTGCAGGGTGGTGACACCTCCGAACAGGTTGAAAAAATACTTATTGAGCAGCTTGAGGGCGGTTCGTTCGCCATAGCCTTGATAGTAGAGAATCGCTTCGGTTCCATCCTCATCACGGATCGTTTTCATTTTTTCGGCAATGACATCCAGGGCCTCATCCCAGGAGGCCTCGCGCCAGCCTGACGCGCCACGCATCATGGGCGTTGTGATTCGTTCCTTGCTGTAAACCCGGTCGATGTATTTTGACGCCTTGTGACAGGCCAGCCCCCGGGTCAATGGATGTTCTTTCGACCCTGTCAGACGAATTAGACGGCCGCCTTCAACCGTGGCTTCAAGCCCGCAGGTGTTGGGGCAGTCCCTGGTGCAGGTGGTGATAATTTTTTTGATGTCTCTCATCTCAATACGTTTGCGGTGTTGAACAAATGACAGTAAATATCCAGTCTGCGCATTTTTTTCTCCTCTTGAAATGGGTTGTAAAACAATATTAAAGGCAAGGCAAGTTGTTAATGGCCATCTCTCAGTTTCCCCAAAAAGATTGTCACTTGATAATTTCTATGGCATGAATTTTTTTGGCCTTGATCATCCTTTCGGCCACGTATTGGGTAGGGGCGGATTCCATATCCGCCCCGAACAGGGCAGATATGGAATCTGCCCCTACAGTTTGGACCAAACAATGACCAATGCCATTTTTTGTTTTAAAGCCTGTTTTAATTAGGCAATCGAAACGAAATCTCATGATATTGAGAACCAATTTTCTCAATTTTTCTGTTAATAACTGGACTATTGGCTAAAGATTTGAGAGGATTGGGGGTATTCTCATGTGATTAGAGCCGATTCATCTTTTTTTTAAAAACAGGTTCTAAGGATTTGCTTATGGACTCTTCTCCGGAAAAAAGAAGCGCTCAAAGATATATACATAAATTGCCGATGGATCTTTACCGTATGAATTATCAGGACAAACATAACAGTTATTATGCAGAGATGAATGATTGTTCTGAAAACGGGTTGTCCCTGATGACAAATGAAAAATTAGTTTTAGGGGAATTGATCTATCTTGAGCTGAAAAATGACGACCCCAATATACGCCTCCCCATGAAAGAACAAAGTTACAGCGGCATTATCAGATGGGGAAAACGATACCAGTCAGCCAATGCCGATGCTAACGGTCTTTACAAATACGGCATCGAATTTTCAACACAACATGTCGAGCCGTAAAATTTTTTTTTAGCCATTTTAAATACGAATTTAATCCTACTCAAGCATACCGCAACATATTGAAATTTCATTGACCGAAATCATATTTTTATGTTTTTTCAACCTCAATTTTGCCGCATTCAGAATTACTGATTTTATTACAATTGTCTTGACAACTCTGAAAAGCAGCATGTACATATCAGTGGTTTTTTTCCCAGCGGGGAACTTGACGACAGAAATCTGCAATTCGAATAGAAAATAAATTGGGGAAGGTATGTGTCAATTTTTTAGTTCCACATTCATCATTCTGCTCGGAGGTTTTTTATCTCTTGTTTTTGCCCGGCAGAAGAAATTTTCAAGGGCAATTGCCGTATTGTTTCTAAGCGGGGGATGTCTTTTAGGACTGCTTGATGCGGCCGGCAAGCTTTTAAATCCATCAGGAGCCTCGGCCTCTTTCAAGTATTTGGATCTCTTTTTTCTTTCCTTTCATGTTGACGGCCTTTCCGCCTTTTTCCTGACCGCCATCTTTGCCGTTTCCCTGATGGCCGCCATTTACAGTTTTCACTACATGGAAAATGAGGCGGGCGGCATTAAAATTGGTGTCAATTACTTTTTCTTCAGTGTCCTGATTGCCTCCATGGCCTTGGTGGTGACCGCCGCCAATATTCTTACCTTCATGATTTCATGGGAAATGATGTCCCTGTCCTCCTTTTTTCTGGTGATTTACGGCCATGAGTCAGCCGAAAACAGAAAGGCCGGTTACCTTTACTTTGTCTTCACCCATGTGGGCGCCATGTTCGTGCTTGCCGCATTTGGACTGATTTACGGCCATACCGGCAGTTTTGACTTCGTCGCGCCCATGGCCGATGTGCCCGAAACGGTAAAAATACTCATATTTGTACTCTCTTTTATCGGATTCGGCTCCAAGGCCGGTGTGTTTCCCTTTCATGTCTGGCTGCCCCATGCCCATCCTGCGGCCCCCAGCCATATATCAGCGGTGATGTCCGGGGTGATGATCAAGACCGGTATTTACGGAATACTGCGGGTTTACGCAATTCTGGATTTTCACACGCCTGTTTTCGGATATATTACCCTGATTGCCGGCGTGGTTTCCGGGATTCTGGGTGTGGTTTATGCCCTGGGCCAGCACGATATCAAACGGCTTTTGGCTTATCACAGTGTGGAGAATATCGGAATCATTCTCATCGGCTTGGGAATGGGGATGATCGGTGCGGCAACGGGCAATCCCCTGGTCGCGGTCCTTGGCTTTGCCGGCGGCATTCTCCACGTTCTCAACCACTCGCTGTTTAAATCCTTGCTTTTCATGGGGGCGGGCATGGTGCTGCACCAGACCGGCACCGGGTCCATTGACGCCCTGGGCGGGCTGCTCAAGGGCATGAAAGTTACCGGAACCACATTTATCATCGGGTCCTTGGCCATTTGCGGCCTGCCGCCTTTTAATGGATTTGTCAGTGAATTCCTCATCTATATGGGCAGTTTCAAGGCCATCCCATTCGGGTCCATTGACTTTGCCATGAGTGTATTTGCAATTATCAGCCTGGCCGTTATCGGCGGGCTGGCCCTGGCCTGTTTTACCAAGGTGGTAGGAGTGGTTTTCCAGGGAGAACCCCGGACCAAGGCCGCCGAAAATGTCAAAGAAAACGGCTTGGCCATGATGGTTCCCATGGGCCTCCTTGCCGCAGCCTGCGTGATTATCGGTGTGTTCCCAAAAGTGTTCATTCACATGGCCCTGACGGCAGTGCAGGCCCTAGGACTCGACTACGGCCGAATCCCTGTTGAGCCCTTTGGTCAGATAACCGGCAACATCACCTTTGCAGCCTTGCTGTTCCTTGTATTAATCTTGATTGTCATGGGCATCCGGTCAATCTACTACAAGAACAAAACCACAACAACATCCGGAACATGGGGCTGCGGCTTTACCCAGCCAACGGTTAAAATGCAGTATACGGGATCTTCCTATGCCGGGTCCATTTTAGAATTTTTCAGTGCCGCAGCCCCGCTTTCCGAGGACCATCCACCCATCAAGGGACGGTTCCCGTTAAAAACCCATTACCACAGCCACGTCAACGACATTGCAGAACTTCACATGAAAAATGCGGTTGTCCGTCCTGTTTTTTACCTGTTTGACAAGCTCAGGTGGATGCAGCACGGGGATATTCATCTGTATATCGGATATATTTTGCTGGCAATTGTATTGCTGCTGTTTTTTATATGAAAGCAGCCGGCGGTTAAAGGCTAACAGCTTTAAGGACTACTCCATGATTCAATCCATTTTACTCTGGCTTGCAGCCATTCTGGCAGCACCGTTTTTTTCAGGCCTGATCCTCAAGATCAAGGCATTTTTCGGGGGAAAAAAGGGGCCACCCATCTTGATCAATTACTACACCCTGATCAAACTGTTTAAAAAGGGGTCCGTTTACAGCAACAGCACCACATTTATGTTTAAACTGGGTCCTATCATCTCTCTTGCTGCGTCTCTTACGGTTCTCATGTTTCTGCCCATTGCCGGGTATGATCCTGTATTTTCATTTAACGGGGACGTGATTTTTGTCCTGTATGTTCTGGGTCTTGGCCGGTTTTTCACCATTGCGGCGGCCATGGATACGGCCTCTCCCTTTGAAGGCATGGGCGCGGCCAGGGAAGCGTATTTCCCCATTATCTGCGAGGCCGCCATGTTCATGATCCTGATCTTTTTTTATCGGATCACCGGGGAGCTGCAATTGTCCGCCTATTTTGCGGGCAACACCACCCAGGGCATGTGGAGTTCGGCAGGGGCACCGTTGCTGTTCATCGTACTCTCGTTTTTCATCATCCTTTTGACTGAAAATTCCAGAGTCCCGGTGGATGATCCGGCCACCCACCTTGAACTGACCATGATCCATGAAGTCATGGTCCTGGATCACAGCGGCCCGGATTTCGGGCTGATTGAGCTTGGCTCTTTTTGCAAGCTCATGTTCTATTCCACCATTATTTCAAGGATGATTCTTCCGTTTGAATCCACCATGTTCGGATTATCGATAGTGATGTATATCGCAAGCCTCCTGGTCGTTTACGTTGCCGTAGGCGTAACAGAGTCGGTGATTGCCAGATACAGGATGGACAAGGTACCCCAGTTTGTACTGACATCCTTTGCCCTGGCCTTTTTTGCAACCATCATCACCTTGGAGTTTGTGAAATGATATTCAACCCGGTTGATATAATTTTATCCTTTGTGCTGCTGTCGGTTCTGTTTTCGTTCGGTACCGATCGGGTCCTGGTCTTGATCAAGCTGTTGGGATTCCAGGGCATAGTGATTTCCATCATTCCCTTTTTTATCGGGCACGATATGACTACCGGCGGCACGGTGTTCACCTTGGTCACCCTGCTCATCCGGGGGATCATTATCCCTTTGAGTATTTTTGTGGCCATCAGAAAAGGTGCTATCCGCAGACTGGTTGAACCCATTGTGGGATACCATGCTTCCATTTTGTGCGGCCTTGCCTTGATTATCGGTGCCACCTATATATCCGCACGCCTGGATATCGTTTCCGTGAGCGGATTTAAACTTTTGGAACCTACGGCCATTGCCCTTTTGGTCACAGGCATGTTTCTGCTCATGGCCCGAAGAAACGCCATTGCCATGGTCATCGGTTACATCATGATGGAAAACGGAATTTATCTGGTGGGCTCAGGCTTATCCGTGGGCACCCGCCATATTGTTGAATTCGGTATTTTGCTGGACGTTCTGGCCGGAGTCATGATCATGGCCGTGATCCTGCGTAACATTAAACAGACCTTTGACGACGTGGACACGGCGTTGCTCAGAACCTTAAAGGACTAGGGTATGGTTGAAATAGTATTTGTGACCCCGTTTATTGCCGGTCTTATAGCATTTTTTCTGCCGAAATTTCTTGGTCGATCCCTGCTGGTGGTGATCGGAGCGGTTCACCTGACGCTTTCGTTCAGGCTTTGGAGAAATCACCCCCCGGCGTATTTTGATCAATATTTTGCAGTGACACCCGAAGGCATGCTGTCGCTGCTGGTGATATCCCTGCTCTTCTTTTTGATCTCCATTTACACCGTGGGGTATCTTAGAGAAAGTGAAATCCCTTCCGAAGGCCTTTTCACCGGCTCCATGCTGGTGTTTCTGGCCACTATGACCATGGTCACCCTGTCCGACCATATCATGGTGATGTGGATTGCCATTGAGGCCACAACACTAGCAAGCGCACCTTTAATTTACACCCATCGCTCTGCGGCCTCCCTTGAGGCGACCTGGAAATATGTGCTCATCTGTTCGGTGGGCATTGCCATGGCCCTTTTAGGGTCTGTCCTGGTGGCTTTTTCCATGGGCCAGGCCAATTCCGGCACACCGCTCTCTTTTTCCGCCCTGGCCGGGGCGGCCAAAACCCTGGATCCCGTGTGGCTCAAAGCCGGATTCGTCTTTGTCCTGGTGGGATACGGCACCAAGATGGGGCTTGCGCCCATGCACACCTGGCTGCCCGATGCCCACAGTGAGGCACCAAGTCCTGCTTCGGCACTTTTGTCAGGGGTTTTGCTCAACTGCGCTTATCTGGGGATTTTTAAAACCAATAAAATTATGGTGGCCGCAGGACTTCAGGACTTTTCCGGTGCGATTCTCATGGTGTTCGGCCTGCTGTCCATTCTGGCCGCAGCGACCTTTATTCTCAAACAGAATGAATACAAACGAATGCTGGCCTATTCCAGTATCGAAAATATGGGCATCATTGCATTTGGAACCGGTGTAGGCGGTTTAGGGGTATATGGTGCGGTGATCTGCATGCTCCACCACAGCCTGATTAAATCTTCTTTGTTTCTCTCTTCCGGCAACATTCTTTTAGGATACGGGGACCGGCTGATTAAAAATACCGGAAACCTGGTCAAGGGCATGCCCCGAACCTTTGTGGCCTTTTTTGCAGGCTTTGCCGGGATTGCAGGATTTCCTCCCTTTGGTATTTTTATCGGGGAATTTTGCATTGTCATTGCAGCATTCAAAGCCGGTTTTCATGTGGCCGTCACTATTTTTATCCTAAGCCTGTGCGTTATTTTTGCAGGATTTGCCAACCAGATCATGAAAATCAGTTTTGACGAGTGCAACACGGCGATCAAAATTAAAGAAACGGCCGCTATGGTCTGGCCCCAGTATCTATTACTCCTGACGTCACTGGTCTTGTGTTTCTTTATCCCGGATTCATTGAATCAAACCATATTCGATGCAGTAACTGCTATTGGCGGAGGACTTAGATGAGCAACGCTTTTTTACAGATTTCAAACGCCGAAAAAATATCTCGGGAGGCCATTCCCCACCTTTCTTTTGATCAATTCCGAAGCCAAGCTCTGGATATAGTGACCAACGGAGGAAAAATTGTCCAGTATTTTGCCTACCCGGACAAGGACAGTTTAAAATTTCTGGCGGTGTTGCGGACCGACAAGCTTTTTGTGGCCGGCTGTGATGTACCGGACCCCTATCCGTCATTCACCAGAATCTGCGAACCCTTTCACCTGTTTGAGCGGGAAATGGCAGAGCAGTTTGGTATCCGTCCCCAGGGTCATCCCTGGCTGAAAATGGTTCGATACCATCCCAACTACTCCGACGGGGCGGATGATGTGTTCGGCAATGACTATTCCCAGGACATCCCTGGAAATTATCCGTATTACCAGGTGGCCGGTGAAGAAATCCACGAAGTAGCTGTGGGGCCGGTCCATGCCGGGGTCATTGAGCCGGGCCATTTCAGGTTCAACTGCATCGGGGAACGGGTCCTGCATCTGGAAATCCAATTAGGATACCAGCACCGGGGCATTGAAAAACAACTTTTGGAAGTTCCGGCCAAGCGGCTTCCCATCATTGGTGAAAACATTGCAGGGGATACGACCATCGGCCACAGCCTTTGCATGGCCCAGAACCTGGAGGCACTGACCGGGGTTCAACCGGATCAGGGAGCCCGGATTATCCGGACCATTGCCCTGGAACTGGAGCGCCTGGCCAACCACATCGGCGATCTTGGGGCCTTAAGCGGCGACGTTGCCTTTCTGCCGCCGGCCAACTATTTTGGCAGGATCAGAGGGGATTTTCTCAATCTTTCCCTCTTGATTTGCGGCAACCGGTTCGGCAAGGGCCTGGTCCGGCCCGGAGGGGTCCGGTTTTCTCTATCCGATGATATCAGAAAAGTGCTCAACGAACGCCTGGCTGAACTTCGCCCCGAAGTGACACATGTACTGGAACTGCTCTTCAACGCTGTTACTGTCCGGGCCCGGTTTGAGGGATGCGGGGCGGTGAGCCATGAAGATGCCGATCATCTCGGGCTGGTGGGGCCTGCCGGCCGGGCCGGCGGCATGGCCTATGACGTGAGACGATGTTTCCCCACGGAACACTACCCACACATAGGCATACCGGAAAATAAAAAAGCCACAGGAGACGTCTATGCCAGGGCCAGAGTCAGGTATGACGAGATCCATCAGTCCCTTCAGATTGTTGAATCCCTGGCCGCCATCCCCGTGGAAACCCGGTGTGTCAGCGAGGGCACAACCAAGGAGCTTCCGGCTTCAAGCTTTTCCGTGGCCCTGAACGAGGCCTGGCGGGGGGAAGTTTCCCATGCTGTCCTGACCGATGAAAATGGAAAAATCCTAAGGTACAAGATCAAGGATCCCTCTTTTCACAACTGGAACGGGCTGGCCATGTCTCTCAGGGATACCGGAATATCGGATTTTCCCCTGAACAACAAAAGCTTCAATTTATCCTATTGCGGATTTGATCTTTAGAAAAGCGGAGAATATCATATGCTCAGTGTACTGAAAAACAGATTTGAACAAGGCTACCGGACCAACCGGTATCCCGAAGAAAAGGTCAAGGTATTTCCCCGCTACCGAGGCAGACCTGTTATCCAGGATAATATCTCTGAAGAAACCCTTAAAACCTGTGCCGAATCCTGCCCCCAGGACGCCATAAATGTGCAGAATCAAAAAATCGACATGGGTCGGTGCGTATTTTGCGGCACCTGCGAGAATATCTCCAACGGTCAGATCAAATTTACCAATGACTATGAGATTGCCACGGCAGAACGCGCAGACCTGATAACATCAGGCGATCTGCCGGCTTTGGCCGAGCACGCCAAGGAGCATTTTAAAAAACTGTTTGGACGTTCCCTGCAATTGCGTCAGGTGTCAGCGGCCGGCTGCAATGCCTGTGAAGCCGACCTCAATGTTTTGGCCACGCCGTTTTTTGACCTGGCCAGGTTTGGCATCAACTTTGTCGCCTCTCCCCGGCATGCCGACGGGATTGTGGTCACAGGTCCCATATCCAGAAACATGAAAACAGCCTTACTCCAGACCTATGAGGCCACACCGGCTCCGAAGGTGGTCATTGCCGTGGGCTCCTGCACCATCAGCGGCGGCCCGTTCACCGGAAGCCCGGAAATCACCGAAGGCCTGGACAAAATCCTGCCGGTGGATCTGTTTATCCCCGGATGCCCGCCCCATCCCATGACCAACCTTCACGCGCTGCTTTCTTTTTTTAAATAATTTTGTTTGACTCAAATCTTGGGGGGGGGATCAACGGATGGATGCCCCCTAAACACTTAAAAATATAATGATTACACCCCTGGACGCTTTTTTAAAATGGTTTGATGCCCTACCGGTTCATTTGCGCAGGCACCTTGCCCATATTTTTAGAATATGCACCACCGACGATACCTCCCAGATGGTTGCGTTGCCCCAGCAATCCCTTGACAGGTTCAGGCTCTGGGCCGTTAAATCAGACTTTCCCCTGCGCGTTGCGGCCCGTCTGTTTTATATCAGATCCATTTTCGATATGGTGATTTTGCATCACAAGGAAATATGCCGTGGTGATGATTTTTTCCCCATGTTCGATGAAACAAAAAATATTATACAGCTGTCTTCAAGGCAGTGGGAGGATATCCTTGAATCCTGGATGCACTTGCGGTCCAGGGAAATGTCTGATACTTATGTTCATTCTTGGACGTCTTGGATGATTAAAGTACAATCGGAGGCTAAGTAGTAACATGAAACGGTTTGATGTTTATATTGGTTTGGGATTGATATTGACTCTTTTTTTGGGGGCTCCGGCGGGTTTGACCTGGGCAGGAGAACAAAAAATGACCCTGGAGCAATGCTTGAAGACAGGAATAGAAAACAACCCGTCCCTTAAGGCGTCACGATTTGACGTTGATATGAGTGCCCAGGGCATCAAGCAAGCCAGGGCGGATTTTTTACCTTCTGTATCCTCTTCGTACTCGATGACCCCTATCAGGAGTATCAATTCCAAATATGGGAGCGGGACTATTCAAGACACCGATTATATCGACAAAGATGTCCGCTCTTTCAGTATTAGACTTACTCAGATTCTTTATGCAGGCTCACGCATTACAAACACGTACCAGCGCGCCCGTGTTTCGGAACAGCTGGCCAAAACAGAAATGGAGCTGGCCGGTATGGAGCTGGCTTACCGGATCGAAACCACTTTTTACAAACTGATGAAGGCCAAGCAGGATGTGATCACCACCCAGGAATCCGTCAACCGCTTGACTGAGAGTGTTAAATCGGCTGAGGCCTTTTTAGAAAGAGAGCTGGTGCCTTGGGTAAATGTGCTCCAGGCCCGGGTGGATTTGGCCGATGCCCAGGACCTTTACAAAATAGCCAAAAATGATGTGAACAGGCAACGGGTGGAACTATTCTCTCTGATGAACCAGAGGCTGGACCCGGCCATTGAGTTCTCCGGGCCGTTGAACCCGTTGCTGGCAACCGAACCCGTCTTTGATGACAGTTTAAAATATGCCCTTGAAAATCGTCCGGATATAAAGAGTCTTGGTCATCAGCTTGAAATTGCGCAGAAGGATGCCCAAATTGCCATGGGAAAATATTTACCCACGGTAAAATTTGATGTCGGATATTACGATCGCAACGATGAGTATGACGAGTATAACCAGTATGGAAAAAGTCGAGATCAAAGAAACCGCTACTGGTCCGGGGGGCTCACTGCATCCTGGGATCTGTTTGACGGCGGCAGGGCCTGGTATGAAAAAGAGAAATACAATACACAGGCCCAAAAAATCACCGCCCTTATTGAAGATGCCAAAAACGAGATTGCCACGGGTATCTACAATGCCCTTTATTCAATGAACGAAGCCAAGCAGAGGATCAAAACCAGTGCTGAGGCCCTGACAGCAGCCAACGAATATTATGATGTTGAAAAAAACCGGCTTAAAGCAGGGCTATCAACCATTCCGTCTCTTTTGGATGCCCAGGACCGGCTGCTGCGTGCCCACGCAAACGAAACCCGTGCAACGCTGGATTACCAGCTGGCGGTCTCTGAGTTAAAATTCTACACCGGAAAAAAGAATATTGAATAACAAGCTATATTAAGGAGATTTGAATGTACTTAGCCAGTGATTTGAGAAAAGGACTTAAACTGGAGATTGACGGTGATCCCCATGTGATTGTCGGCTTTGAGTTTAAAAAGCCGGGCAAGGGGCAATCCCTGTATAAATGCAAACTTAAGAATATGATCACAGGTTCCCAATTTGAACGAACCTACCGTTCCGGTGACAAATTTGAAAAGGCTGACCTGGAAGAGACGGATATGGAATACCTTTATTCAGACCGGGATGGTTGGTGGTTTATGAATTCAACCACTTACGATCAAATTATGCTGACTAAGGAACAGATCGGAGAGAACGTAGACCTGCTCAAAGAAAACACAGTGTGCACGGTGCTGCTGCATAACCAGAACCCCATTGGCGTCACACTTCCCAACTTTGTGGTCCTGCGGGTCACTGCCACCGAACCCTGGGCCAAGGGCGATACCGCCACAGGCGACACCAAGCCGGCCACGGTTGAAACCGGGTTTGAAGTCCAAGTGCCTCCTTTTGTGAATGAAGATCAGTTAATTAAAATTGATACCCGGACCCGGGCATACGTTGAACGCGCCAGTGAATAATTTCCAAAGGATTTATTTTTCCTCACATTCCTGATTAATAATCGGCCCTATCAGTTCGATAATAAGAGTTGTATATATTTCCCTTGCTTCTGCAGTCAGGTGATATGGGGTGTCAAAGTAATAGTCGGGGGGAAACATATAATCCAGGGGAGAGCCAAGGTATGTTAATCCCTTCTTACGTGCAAGATCGGGCAGGGTTGTATAAAAATGGTTTTCTACCGGGTCCTTTAGATAGGCCTCCTGAAAAAGAAAACTAGGCGGAATAAAAATCAGACAGATGCTTTGGCTGTCAGCCCAGTGCTGGAAAGAGGTCAGAAGATTCCAGGCTTCATTATTTTTAGAAAAATTTTGTCCGTAGTACCGGGGAGTCAGTGAATTGACGATCGCTTTTTGACCTTCGGACTGTCTTGCGACTTCGGAGTGGGTTTGATCACCGTGGGCATTCATGTGGTGGGTGCCGTATAGCCCTTGAACTGTGAATCCCCTGGGAATCCCCCTGTAGCCCTGGATAACACGCTCAGGGCTAACAGCGAACAATAGTTTTAACTGAAGCGGCCACGCTTGTTTTGCCAGAAGTCCGGGTTCAGAAAGATAAAAATCCATCATGACCGAATTTATTGTATAATTATAGTTATACAGGGGGTATTCCAAGGGAAGCAGGGCCGTATCACCAGGGGTGAGGACGACTTTTGCCTGATCAAGTAGATAAGGCAGTGAGAGTCCTGCATTGACCCCTAAATTGATAACAGGCCTGCGATATTGTTTCTGCAGATGAATGGAATTGATAGAAAAAAGTGCGGCAGATCCCCCAATAATAACCAACTTGGGCTCTAAAATTTTTTTGCATAGGGCCCGCTTATACGCATAAGCCTGCCGCACCCACTGGCTGTCGGGGGTCGCATTGCCCAGTTGCCCTGTAACAAGCAGGACCCATAACAGGGCCGCGCCGCAGAATCCCCCGAAAAATCCAACGATAATTTTCATCTGCCTATGGCCCCTCAGAAATTAAAATAAAGAAATTCACTGCTGCCGGTGCCGGCCAACACCTTCAAAGAAGCAAAAAACAGCATGCCTGATAAAATGGCTTTTGTCACCCCTTTAAAAACAGGAAACGATAACATGCTTTCGGTATGTAAGCGACACCATGCCGCAGTATTGGGAAGCCCCCACACGATCAGGGCGGACAGGATCAACCAGTATGGGGCTGAACCAGATCCGGCGGAGATAAAATTTGATATGTCGAACGTTGGAAAAGATAATTGCGCTGATGGCAAGATTCCACTCAAACAGAACATGGTCTTATAAAGATACAAGGCGGTAACCATGTCGACGGACCTAAAAGCGGTCCATAGCAGAGCAGTTATCGAGAATGTCACCAAGACGCCTAATGGACGGGGCATCCGTAAATTGGGAAACCAGGATATCCTCAGATGGTTCAGCATCAGAAATAGCCCATGCATTCCGCCCCAGAAAATAAACTGCCACCCAGCACCATGCCACAATCCGCAAAGGAGCATGGTGATCATCAAATTTTTAAGATGCCGGGAAAAAGAACACCGGTTGCCACCTAAAGGAATATACAGGTAATCCCGGAAAAAGTGAGACAGACTGATATGCCATCGCTGCCAGAAGTTAATGAAGTTATGGGCCTTATAGGGAGAGTTGAAATTGTCCGGTAAGCGGATACCCATCATGGCACCCAGTCCAAGGGCCATGTCGGCATATCCTGAAAAATCAAAATACAATTGAAATGTATAGGCCAGGGTTGCAGTCCATGCCTCTATTGCCAAAACGACATCCCCACGGGCACCGGCATCAAAAACCGGTCCGACAAATACCGCCAGTTGGTCTGCCAGAACAATTTTTTTAAACAACCCCAATGAAAAAAGACACAGGCCTGTGGCGAAAAATTCATTATCCCATCGCAGCCATTTGACAGATATGAACTGCCGGTGAACTGTATTGTAGCGTACAATGGGACCGGCTATAAGCTGCGGAAAAAAAGAGACAAAGGCTATATATTCCAAAAAGGAACTATGCTCGATCTTTTTATGATAAATATCCAATAGAAATGCAATCTGCTGAAAGGTGTAAAAGGAAATACCCAGGGGCAGGACAAGGGGATGAATGTCCGGATCAAAGGGGAATATGTGGGCAAGGGACCCTAAAAAAAAATTCCAGTATTTAAAATACCCGAGCACAGCGATGTTCAGGGAAATCCCGGCCAAGAGCCATGTCCGCCGAAGCTTTCCCGGCGTCTTCATAATCCGAAGTCCGATTTGGTGATTGACCAAGATGGAACCGATCAGGAGCGTCAGAAATAAAGGGCTCCAGTATCCGTAAAAAACAAGTGAACCTGCAACAATACAGGTCAACCCGCCCCGGGTACCATATAAATAACGACCCGCACCAACCAGGGCAAGGGTGACGGGTAAAAAAATAAAAATAAACAGATATGAATTAAACAGCATTCGTGAATGACACCCAGTTAAAAGCGACTACATCAATGGATTCTTTTGTTTTGTGCATTCTAATTGTTCCAAATAAATTGTCAACTGCCTTCAACTTCAGGGGGGTATCATTTTGACAGCAGTTGATTTTGTTAACCACGAAGAGCATGAAGAACACGAAGAATAAAACCTCTGGGCACAATTGCCCTTCGTGTTCTTCGTGCTCTTCGTGGTAAAAAAATACATGTCCAATGGGCCTGAAAGGTTGGACACACCCGAATATTCACCTTGCGAATCCTTAAAACCTTGTGATATATTTCCGCGCCATGACAACTAAGTTAGAATTAACCCTCAAATAGACTCATTTATAATCTAATGCTTAACAAGGGAAAAATTGTCAGCGTTGTTGCGTTGCTGTATTTATTGTCTGTCGGATTTTTTGCCTGGGGCCTTGCTGCCGGGCATTATAAAATATTTCCCTGGAAACAAATTGAGGTCATTTATTGGGACTTGCACGCGTTTTTTACATTTAAAGACGGTCCGCCCAAAACCGTAAAAGAAAAAATTTTACTGGACATCCAGGAACGGCCCACGCAATTTGATTTTTCCGGTTTTAAATTAAGGGATTCAACCTTCCAGGACACCGGATATCTGCTGATGCCAAGATACAGCAAAAAAGACGGTCAGGTTATAGTCGAATTATTCTCCATTGCTGATAAAAAAATTGTACACACCTGGGTACCCCCGCTGGATGAAATTTTTAAGCAATCAAAGGTGGAACAAACGGGTGCCAATTCAGTCAATGAATACCGGGCCCAGCACCCGCTCCTGTTAAAGGACGGCGGATTGATTTTTACCAGTGGTGAAGGGCCCATGGTGAGGATTAATGCCTGCAGTGAACTGGTCTGGGTGAATGACCGCCACTTTCACCACTCAATTGAACTGAACGCGGACGGAAACCTGGTAGCCCCCATTGTTATGGCGCCCCAGGTCCCGGAAACCGTATTGCCCATAAGGGATGACGGATTTGCCGTTATTTCACTGGACGGAAAAATTTTAAACGAATACTCTGTCACAGACATACTGCTGAAAAACGGATATCGCGGTTTGATATACGGTGTCGGTAGATTCGAGATGGACCGAATCCATCTGAATGATGCCCAGCCCATATTAAAAGATATTAATGGGGTACAAACCGGAGATGTCGCCCTGAGTATCCGTCATTTGTCAACCGTCCTGCTGTTTGATCCGCAAACCGGAAAAATAAAATGGTTAAAAACAGGACCATGGCTAAGTCAGCATGATATTAATGTGCTTGATGACGGCAGGTACAGCATTTTCGGCAATGATATCATCAGAAAACAGGACACCAGCCAGTTACTCGTTGAAAAAGATATGTCAAATATTTATGTATTTGATGCAAAAAACGGCAGTATAGAACAGCCCTATAAGAGCGTTATGGCTGAATATAAAATAGCCACCGGTTCATCCGGCCGCCTAAAATTGTTGACAAACGGTGACGCTTATATTGAAGAAAGTGATAAAAGTCGAATCATACGTATTTCCAAAAATAAAGTAAGATGGGAATATGTGAACGCCGTATCACCGAATACGGTGGGCGCGGTGCACTGGACACGGTATATTTCCCAAGACGACATAGATTTACAATGGAAGGATAACTTGGCATGCGATTAACGGTAATGACTTTATTGGTTTTTTTATTAGTAATGAACCCTGTGTGTGCCATGGCATATATCGGCCCAGGCCTTGCGACAGGTACCATCGGTGTGATCCTGGGGGTTGTGGGCTCAATATGCATTGCTGTGTTTGCCATGCTGTGGTACCCCATTAAAAGAGTGTTGAAAAAAATTAAAAAATCATCCCCAAAAGAGAACCGCCGGCCGCCGGAATAAACACGAATGGACTGGCTTCTTTTATCATTAAGTTCCATTGGTTTTGTATGCATATTTATATGGGTAAAGATACCTAGTCATATAAAAGGCCTTAAAAACATTGTTGCAAAAACCGGTAACGTCATACGCTCACCCGGCATTTCCGATCACTGGAAAGAAAAAGTCCTTCCTCGCTATGCGCTGCAGCTGTTTTTAAAATCCATCTTAATATTTGGGGTACTGATTTTATCGTTTTCCCCTTTCATTGTCTTTTCAGTATATTCCTTGGTTACGGGTGGCCAATTCATTGAACTGGCCTCATCTTTTCAGGGCGTTGCAGCCGGCACCATTATCGCAGCTTTATTTGGGTTTATCGTATCACGCATCCCCAAGGGTGATTATGGAACCGGCTCAAAACTTCTCCATCAGATGGTATTGGGAAATAATTTTTTGGGAGAAGCTTTGTTTGACATTGAACGGTTGCTGTTTTCCCCCAATATTACCTCGGAAAAGCCCCATGTCTTTGTTGCCGGACTTGCACGTGCAGGAACAACGGTTCTTATGCGCACCTTGCACGAAAACGGAAAATTTACGTCCCTGACATACAGGGACATGCCCTTTATTCTTGCACCCAACCTTTGGCGCAGGATCTCCGGCTTCTCCCGACAGGACATCGGGAAGCGGGAAAGGGCCCACGGGGACGGCTTAACAATTGATTATGACAGCCCGGAAGCCCTTGAAGAGGTTTTCTGGCGGACCTTTTGCGGTAGTGATTATATTACGGAAAACAGCTTGATTCCCATGACAGCCGACAATGAAACCTTAGACAAATTCAAGACCTTTGTCGGTCTTGTTTTAAACGACACCCCTGACAACTGCTATTTATCCAAGAATAACAACAATATTCTACGGTTGGATTCCATTGCCCGGGCATTTCCCAATGCCTTGATCATTGTCCCTTTCCGGGACCCCTTACAGCAGGCATTTTCACTTTTGAACCAGCATAAAAAATTTTTAAAAACGCATTCGGAAGATCCCTTTGCAAAAAAATACATGACCTGGCTGGCCCATCATGAATTCGGTGCCGATCACAGGCCGTTCATGTTTGACGGGACAAATGAGGATGAAAAAAACACGCAGCATTTAAGCTATTGGCTTATGATCTGGATAAAGACCTATTCATATCTGATAAACAATCTGCCCCCCCAGGCTGTCTTTTTAAGTTATGAGACCCTGTGTGATAAAAGTGAAGTTATATGGGAAAAATTTGGTGAGCAAATTAACCTGGCCCCCTACACGGATAAAATTTCATTTACAAAAGCGCTACACCCGATAAATGAATCTGTCCCCGGTGATCTTTTGAAACAATCAAATGATATTTACAAGCGCTTGATAGTTAAATCAATTGATGTTATTTAAGAGTCAGTAGCATTTTGTTAATTTTATCCAACAGCATTCTGGTGCTGGATTCCCAGTCCAGCCAACGGTAATCGGGGTCTACCATGAGACAATCAGGGATACCGTTCTTTTCAATACCCTCAATTTGCTTTTCAAGAGAGCCGGGATCAGCCAGATCAAAATAACCGACGTGATCAAGCCCCACTTCTCTATGAATCGGGGTGTCCGATGCCAGGACCGGAAGTCCATGGCCCAAACTTTCGATTATCGGTAACCCGAAACCTTCAATGAATGATGGGAAAACCAACATGGATGCATGCTGATAACAATAAGCAAGCTCAACGTCATTGATATCGGACCAGAAGAACAGCCGCCTTTGATATTCACTGTTACTTTTTATGCGTTCAAGCAGGTCGTCTACCTTCCACCCTACCCTGCCTATAAAACAAAGATTCACATCTATACCTTTCGCCCAAAGCCTATCAAACGTATCAAGCAAATAGGAGTGATTTTTTCTCGGTTCAAGAGTCGAAACCATCAAGTACGTGGAGCGTTCATCAAACACCCGGCGAACCTGATCACGAATGCCGTCTTCGTTGATTTCAGTAAAATTAAAGTCGCTGCCTAAATGGAAAAAATCAAGCTTCTTTCCATGGTCTGGACCATATTGGTTTTCAACAAAAGTTGAAAAGTCATTTTTAACCGTGGCGGAGATGGCAATAAAGCCGTCCACAAATTCCAGGGCGGACTCAAACCATTTTCCAAAGGCAGGAATCAAGGGTTCTTCGCAAAATTCCGGATGGGTAACCGGAATAATATCATAGAGGACTGCAATGACTTTGGCTCCGGACTCTTTTGCTTTGGCCACACTCGGCCAGATATCCATATGCCAGCTCGAATCCAATAGTAAAAGGACATCTCCGCTCTTTGGCAAAAATTCTAAGGTATCCCTATGTCTTATACGTATCGCAATCAATCTAACAAGGGCCTTGGCCGGCTGTATCAGGACTTTATCAACAAACATATTCAAACCGAAACGATTCCGGGGCGCAAGGAGAAATGCCTTGACCCCAGGGCGATATAGAATGGCGGCAATTAAATTAAGAAAGGCAAGATAAATCTGCTTTAGATACAATACAAACCACATGGCACCCTTCTTAGCCAATTCTTTGGTATTAAGTTTAAATCTCGGGCTTGGTTCTATCTTTTCTTTTTTTTTCTTTCGGTAAAGATCCTTGACATCAATAGGAACAAATTGTCCATAACTTAAATTCACAGGGATCACTTTATAATCATCTTCGGCAGCAAGATTTTCCATATGCCGCATGATTTCACGCACCACCCGCTGAATGCCGGTGTTCAATTCAGGGTTTTCCGGCAGGAACGAACAATCTACATAAATTTTTTTCATGGGCTATCCTAAATATGGTCAAAGAAAGCAAAATAGCTTATAATTTATAGTTTTGCTGGATTAATATAAAAAAATTTTGGTATAGCAGTTTGTGTAACGAAAAGCCAGATTTAAAAATTCCCAATAATAGCAGGATTTTTTATTTAAAAACGACCATGCCCTGCTGGGCACAACAAATGATGAAAGATATGAGTTGTGAGGAAAACAGCTTGTTTTTAATCTCACTACTCATCACTCAATACTCACAACTTTTATACAAACAATATGATAATAAAAAAAACAATTCAAAAACTTACGTCTGAGCTCAATCAACTTGACGATGATCAGGCTTTTTTAAGACAAGCATATCAATTAATTTTAGGCAGGCAGGCCAGTAAAGATGAACTGCAATTTTTGCAACACCGGTTGGATGCCGGCGTTGTTAGAAAAATCGTTATTGCCAACCTGCTGCTCTCCCCGGAACATGCCCAACTCAATAAAAAAAGCGTACAACTTTCCTGGCTGGAAAAAAAGCAACTCCTTATATGGAAAAATTGGCATGCCCTGTTATCCAGGATAAAGGCAATACACACCTTTGGCAGGTTGGTTTTCAACTATGCTAAAGACCCTGCCTTCATGAAAAAAGACGTACTCTCCCTTAATCGCCAGGTGGAAGAGATCAAATCCAATATATTTTTTTTCCTGAACCAGGAGGCCCAGGCCCAGCAGCGCAGACTTGACCAGTTCTTTTTTGACGTCAGGCAGGAGTTAAAGGTATCAAAAGATCCCACCGTACTGGATAAAATAGATGCCATGTCCCGGCACGCAATAGATACCTATTATCTTTCTCTGGAACAAGCCTACAGGGGAAGCCGGGATGAAATACTCGATCGATACAAAGCCACGTTTGATCTGGTGAAGCCTCTTTTTACAAAAGAAAAAGAGATGCGAGCAGCAGATTTAGGCTGCGGCAGGGGAGAATGGCTTCAGATCATATCCGGTTATTGTGCCAAAGTCGCCGGGATCGACATGAACAGCGCAATGGTGAGCCAATGTCTCAGTCATGGATTAAAAGCCGAGCAGGGCGATTTGCTGAAATGGCTGCAGCGGCAGCCTGATCAAAGCCTTGATTTAATAACAGCCTTTCATGTCATTGAACACCTGCCCTTTGAAAAGGTCAATATGCTGATACATGAAATTTACCGGGTGCTCACCCATGGCGGATCTGTTATTTTAGAAACCCCCAACCCCGAGAATATCCATGTGGCCACCCATATGTTTTACAGGGATCCCACCCATAAAACCCCGGTTCCAAAGGAATTAAGCAGCCACCTTCTTGAGTTCCACGGATTTACGGGAATAAAAATTCACCCCGTCCATCCCTTTGAGGAGACCATGCGCGTCCCGGAAGACAGCGAAGTAGCAAAACGTTTCAATTCAATGGTTTACGGTGCCACGGACTATATGATAACAGGGACAAAACAGCCGGTAAGAAAATGACCATTGCCATTCATCAATATACACCGGCCATCACCAAAGCAGACGGTGTCAGCAACAGCCTTTTTTTCATAAAAAAAATGCTGACCACACTGGGGTATGAATCTGAGATTTACGCCGATAATATAGACCCGGAATTAAAGGATCTTGTCCGCCCAAGGCACACCTACCAAGCAAACAACAACAATATCCTGCTGCTCCACCATGCGGCGGCCCAGCCCGACCCCGGGTGGTTTATCAGTCTGGCCGACCGCCTGGCAATGGTTTACCATAACATCACCCCGGCCCATTATTTTGAAACCGGAACAGCCCACAGCAATGCGACGAAACAAGGCAGGAAACAGTTAGCCGGCTGGCAGAATGTGTTTGAGGGCATCATCGCCGATTCGGAATATAACGCCCAGGAGTTAAACGGCTTAGGGTATGAGAACGTACATACCATTCCTTTGTTGATTGATTTTGAAAACATAAAAAAGACCACTCCCGCCCGGGACATCATTCAACGGCATGAAACCACCTTTAACCTTCTGTTTGTAGGCAGGATTTGTGAAAACAAATGCCAGCATGATCTGGTTCACGCATTGGCCCGGCTTGGTAACACAAATGTTCACCTGTTCTGTGTGGGAGGAAAAACCAGCCCTGCTTATTTGGAATATATTAAAAAACTGGTTGCAGGTTACGGGTTGCAGGAACAGGTCCATTTACCCGGGAAGGTCAATGATCAGGATCTTTGGGGATACTATCATGCGGCCGATCTTTTTGTCTGTTTAAGTGACCATGAAGGATTCGGCATCCCGCTCATAGAGGCCTCAAGCATAGGACTGCCTGTGGTTGCCTATGACAGCAGCAATATCAGACATACCCTTGCAGGTTCAGGCCTTCTTTTATCCCACAAAAACAATGCCGATGTGGCAGCGGTATGGCAGCGCCTGATGACCCAGCCATTATGGCGTCATAGACTGGCCAAAGGGCAGCAGTCAAACCTGGCCCGGTTTGACTTTGAAAATTTAAAAATCCGGCTCAACGCATTTATAAATTCATTGCTATCCGGCACCCAGGATACGATTGCCGTTCATCACGCCACCGCAGACAAAAAAAACAACCTGAAAATAAGCTTTGAAGGGCCGTTTGACTCCAATTACAGCCTGGCGCTTGTGAACCGTGAGCTTGCCCTGGCACTACAGGATAAAGGCTTTATCCTTGAACTTCATTCCACTGAAGGAGGCGGGGACTTTTCGCCGGATGAAACGTTTCTTAACAATTTCCCTCGGATCAAAAAAATGTGGAACCGTGGCGTCAGGCAGAAAAAAGCAGACATAGCCATCCGGAATCTTTTTCCCCCAAGGGTCAGCGGGATGAATGGCGCGTTAAAAATTCTTGCCCCATATGCATGGGAGGAATCGGTTTTTCCCGGGCAGTGGATTGATTCATTCAACATCCAGCTCCACCTTGTGGGGACTGTATCTGATTATGTCGCCCGGACCTTGAAAAATAACGGTATCACCGTACCCATGGTCACCATGGGAAATGGGGCTGATCATTTAAAAGATGTCACGCCGGAAGCGTTGCCTTTCCTGTTCCCATCCGGATATACCCTGCTGCATATTTCTTCGTGCTTCCCCCGGAAGGGGGCGGACCTGTTGCTAAAAGCGTTCACTGCAGCGGATTTCGGAGACCGGCCGGATGTTACCCTTATTATTAAAACCTTTCCCAATCCCCATAATACGATCCGCAGCCAGTTGAACAAAGCGGGGTGGATAAAAGAACAACCGTCTCAGTTGTTTTTCAACAACGTTAAAGCGAACAGCAAAAAGAAAATACTTTTAGTGGAAGATGAGCTCTCCCCAGGTCAACTTGTTTCCCTGTACCAGAAAAGTGATCTTCTGGTGGCGCCCAGCCGAGGAGAAGGATTCGGACTGCCCATGGCCGAAGCCATGGTGTTCGGCCTGCCGGTCCTGACCACGGGTTTTGGCGGGCAAACAGATTTTTGCAGCCATGAAACAGCATGGCTGACGGATTATAAATTCAGTCTTGCCAAAACCCACATGGATCTGGCGGATTCAGTATGGGTGGAGCCGGACCTTGGGGATCTGATCAGGCAAATGGAAAACATCTCCCGGCTGCCTGCTGAAAAAATAAACCGTAAAACCCGTGCCGCCAAAGAAAATATACTTAAAAACCATGCCTGGCGGCAGGCGTCAAAAAGATTGACCCAGGCAATAGAGGCGCTGGACCATCAGAATTGCCCAACCCCTGAACCGCGCATCGGCTGGGTAACGACATGGAATATCCCCTGCGGCATCGCCTCCTACTCGAAATACTTAGTCCGTTGCCTTTCTGTTAAAAAAGTGACTGTGCTTGCAAACAACACCCAGAATCTGACTGAACAAGATGGACCTGATGTCATCCGTTGCTGGGACGCTGACGAAAAAGATAACCTGCACCAGCTGACTCATAGGATTATTGCCGCAGGCATCACGGATATCGTGATTCAATTTAATTTCAGTTTTTTCAATCTAAACGCATTATCCGGCTTCTTAGACACCATGCATGGATATCAAAAACGCTGTTACCTTTTTTTACACTCTACGGCAGATGTCCTGCCGCCCCACACCCCTAAATCCTTATCAGAAATTAAAGCATCACTATTTAAAACCCACAGGTTGGTGGTCCATAGTGTTCACGATTTGAATCACCTCAAATCCATAGGCTGTATTGAAAATGTGATGCTTTTTCCCCATGGCGTGGACATCAGCCCCCATTCATTGGCCCGTACAGGAGCCACATCGTTTCCTGCGCCCAACCATCCCTCCACGGTTCAACCCACATGTCAACCCGAGGTGGATGAAAAACTGATTGCGGCCTATGGCTTTCTGCTGCCCCATAAAGGAATCCGGGAACTGATTCGCGCCTTTGAAATCCTGAAAAAAAAGGTCCCGGACCTCAAGCTGCTGCTTTTAACCGCGCTGTATCCGGCCGCCCCTGCTTCAAAAGAGGAACAAAGACTGTGCCGGCAGCAGATCAAAGAAAGTCCGTACGACAATGACATCACGATGAATAACGAGTATCTACAGGAACGAGAAATCTCTAACAGGCTCTGCCGGGCAAACGTCATTGTTTATCCCTGCCAAACCACCCAGGAGTCTTCCAGTGCCTCAGTCAGGGCGGGGCTGGCCACCGGCCGGCCCATCGCAGTCACCCCTCTGAAGATTTTTGACGATGTATCAGACGTTGTCTATACCCTGCCGGGAATAACGCCTGAACATATGGCCCAAGGCATTGAGAAAATGATCAATAATCGTGAAATAGCCGGCAGGCTTATGTCAAAACAAAGCCAGTGGATTTTATCCCATAATTGGGAAGTGCTGGGAAAACAATTGGGGAACATCATCAAAGGATGCGCTTCTTAGTCCCTTTTACTCGATGATCAAGTTTTAATATGCAAATCGGGGGTCAACCGGATAAGTCCTGCAAAAAACGGTTCGTCCCCCAACACGGTTTCAAAAACAGCACAGCCATCAACCCAGTGCACACAATGGTCGACATGACTTGCACCGGTGTGGATTGCCGCAGTAACGGAATATTTGCCCGGTCCCAGGTTAAATTGATCAAAGGAATAGACTATATCCATTGTCCGGCCCTGCTGAACATTAATCTTTTTTTTCAGATAATGAGAGTTTGTGCCGTAAATATCCTGTCCGAATCGATCCCGTATGACAATCCCCAGGGTTAAATTTTCCATGGTTACCTGGCCCCTAAGTGATATCACAATATCAGCCGGCTGTCCGCTGACAAGGATCTGCGTCTCATTTTGATGCTCATCTTTCAGTGTCACGGACTCAATCAGGACCTGCCGGCTGCCATACCCGTTGCGTGAACGGTCTGCCCTTAAATCATCATCGCCCTTAGAGCGCCGTGCAATATGATAATTATAGGCATTGATTATGGTTTCCGGCTCTCCATACTCGATGGCTGTACCGTGATCCAGTAATATCGCTTTATCACATAAAACTTTTACGGCATTCATATCGTGGGAAACAAACACAATGGATCCCCCGCCGGCTTTAAATTCCCGTATCTTCTGCATGCATTTTTGTTGGAAATAGGCATCCCCAACGGACAGGGCCTCATCCACCACAAAGGCTTTGGGTTCGGCATGAATGGCCACGGAAAAGGCCAGGCGCATAATCATACCTGAAGAATATGTTTTAAGGGGCTCATGGATAAAATCCCCCAGTTCGGTAAATGCGATGATCGCATCCAGCTTCCGGTTAATTTCCGGTCTGGAAAGTCCAAGATACGTTGCATTATGAATAATATTATCAATACCTGAAAATTCATGGTTGAATCCGGTACCAAGTTCCAGCAGCCCTGTTATTTTGCCCGAGACATGAACGGTTCCCGTGTCCGGTATCAGAATCCCTGTGAGAAGTTTTAAAACCGTTGATTTACCGGCCCCGTTTTCACCGATAAGTCCAAGGGTCCGGCCGCCGGGGACCGTAAAGCTAAGGTCTTTAACCGCATCAAATTTTTTGTGGCGGCATTGCCTGAATATAATTTCCTTGAGCCGTTCCGATGGCTTGCGGTACAGTTTGAACGTCTTTGATATATTTTGAACCGAAATCATTTTACAACGTTCCTGTATACATCGAGGGTTTGATTGGCAGTGGTTTCCCATGTAAAGCTCAGGGACCGCTGTCTTCCTTTTTCCACCAAAAGGTTTCTTGCGCCTGTGTCATAAACAACATTTTCAATGGCCTGGGCCAGTTGTGTACTTTGCCGGGGATCAATTAAAACAGCGGCACCCCCTGCCACTTCAGGCATACTTGAAACATTGGAACAGATAACAGGACAACCGCAGGCCATCGCCTCCACAATGGGAAGGCCGAACCCTTCGTATAAACTTGGATAAATCAAAGCCTGGGCGCCTGTGTAAACGGCTCTTAAATCATGATCCGGAATATGGCCTGTAAGATATACCCTGTTTTTAAGGTTTTTATTTTTTATTTTTTCAAACCAGGATTTTTCACCCCACCCCTTCCAGCCCACAAGAACAATGGGGATATCTATTTTTGTTTCCACCAGGGCATCCACCAAAACATCAATATTTTTTCTGGGTTCAAGTGAACTTACGAACAGCAGATACGATAGGGGCAAATGATATTTTTGCCTTACCTTTACCACAACTTTTTCGTCCGCAGGGGTAAATACCGGATCCGCGGCCAGGGGGACAGCCGTTACCATGGACGGAGCCACCTTGAATTCGCTTATGATCTCCTGCCGGATAAACTCTGAAATAGTCAGGATATGCCGGGCATACCGCAGTCTTTTTTTTATAAAATACTCAAAAAAAAGCACTCTTTCCTTTGGGTGGGTCTCTTTGTAGCGGCGCAAAGACAGGTCATATATGGAAAATACCGTAGGAACCTGTGTCAATCGTGCCGGAGAAAAGGCTGTTTCATGGTAAACCGAAAACCCGGGAGATTCATTTTGACACACCCTGTTCAGGTAGTACTCATACTTCATCCACCGGGCCGCCCTCACCCCGAAAACCAGATGATCAGGTAAATGTCTGACAGCCCCAACGGTTTTCTGCCACCGATCGGCGTCTGCCATGGGCGGCATGGCATCCACAACACAGTTTCCGTTAAAATAACGGATATCCGCCCGGCCCATGCCATGGATGGTATGGTATAAGTTGCGCAGGTACCTTGCAATGCCGGTTAACAGACCGGTCATGGGTATTGCGTTAACCAAAATTCTCATAACAAACCCGACATCTCCAGCACCATTGGGTAAAAATAAAAAAGGCCGGCAAGAAAAACCAGGTTCAACAGTATCATCACATAAAGCCTGATCCGGCTGATGACCCGCCGCCAGATAAAAAAAGCCGCCAGGCTGAACAACACGGTCCAGGATGCCAGAAAAACCAAATCCATTATAAGAAGTCCCTTATATCTTTTTCCAGGTACCGAAGCATCAAAAAGGAAAAAAACAAAATCAGGTGGGTAACCACCGTGAGAACCAAAATGGCTTTAAAGGAAGGGTATGAATGAAACACAAATATTTTGTGATAGGCATCTATCAATCTAAAGGCCGGATTGTACATTATAATTTTTTGTACCGGATCAGGAAGGATATCAACAATATAAACAATGGGCGTAAACCAAAACCACAGCTGTAAAATCACCCCTGTAATTTGACTCACATCACGGATAAAAACATTTAAAACTGCTGCAATCAACCCAAGCCCCAACGCCAACAGCTGTTGGAGGTAATACAAAAAAGGGAGCAGCCATAACGCCCGGTGAAATTCATAACCAGTACAAAAAAGAATCAGAAAAAAAACCAGCATGGATATGACATAGGTAATGGTTTCGGACAGATTAATATGGACAAGCAGGGCCGAAAACGACGTATTCACCTTTGTGATAATATGTTTTTTTGCCGGAAACACCGATGCACAACGATTTATTGTTTCTGAAAAAGCCAACCAGGGAATAAGGCCTGCAGCAAGATAAATACCATAGGAATTCATCTCGGAGGTGCCGGGAAGACGCGCCCCCATGAGCTTGCCGAAAATCACAATATAAATAAAAAGATTGATCATGGGCCAGATAATGGCCCACATGGATCCCAAAACCGATCCTGCAAAGCGCTCTGCAAAATCACGACGGGTGATCTCTATAATATATGACGGATTCAGGCTTGACATGTCTTGCCCCTGATACCCAGCGCCCTATTCATCGTAATTGCACACTTTATAGCCCTTTTTTTTGCAAAGGGCGTCCCTGTTGGCCTCTTTCATGTCATAAGATACCATTTCTTTTACCATATCCTCAAAAGAAATACGCGGCTGCCAACCCAGTTCTGATTTTGCCTTGGCCGGATCTCCCAAGAGGGTTTCAACCTCAGCAGGCCTAAAATACATGGGATCAACCCGGACAATCACATCACCGGGTGTTAAATCGGTAACACTGACCCCGGCTTTGTATGGGTCAACGGTCTCAACGATACCTTGTTCATCCACGCCGGTTCCTTTCCATGCCACTGTGATACCCAGATGTGCGGCCGCAATTTCCACAAATTGTCTTACAGAGTGCTGAACACCGGTGGCAATTACAAAATCATCGGGTTTTTCCTGTTGAAGCATGAGCCACTGCATCTCCACATAATCCTTTGCATGGCCCCAGTCCCTTTTTGCATCCAGATTGCCAAGATAAAGGCATTTTTTAATCCCAAGGGCAATCCTCGCCAATGCCCGGGTAATTTTGCGGGTGACAAAAGTTTCTCCCCTCAAGGGGGATTCATGATTGAACAGGATGCCGTTGCAGGCATACATGCCGTAGGCTTCCCTATAATTGACCACAATCCAGTAGGCATACAGTTTTGCCACGGCATAGGGAGATCTAGGATAAAAAGGGGTGTTTTCGGTCTGGGGAAACTGTTGCACCTTTCCGTACAGTTCGGAGGTAGATGCCTGATAAAATCGGCATTTTTCATGAAGCCCCACTATTTTAAGGGCTTCAAGCATGCGCAAGGTTCCAAGGGCATCGGTGTCGGCCGTATACTCAGGTGCCTCAAAGGAAACCGCTACATGGGATTGGGCAGCAAGGTTGTATACCTCGTCAGGCTGAATTTGCTGCACCAGCTTAATCAGATTAGACGAATCGGTCATGTCCCCGTAATGAAGTATGAGGCGCCTGTTTTTTAGGTGCTGTTCCTGGTAGAGATGATCAATTCTGTGGGTGTTGAAAGAGGACGCACGCCTTTTTATGCCGTGTACCTCATACCCTTTGTCAATCAAAAATTCAGTAAGGTAAGCCCCATCCTGTCCGGTAATACCGGTAATCAACGCTTTTTTCATTTATTTATAATCCTATTACGACAGACACCACTTGAATGATATTAATCTATTGGTGCGCTCCGATGTTCAGTTCCGCTTCAACCATCATCCTTGCCACATCATATCCGGTGAACTCAGCTTTCCATCCCAGCCGTTCTTCGACCTTTTGGGGATTGGCACGGATGGTCGCAATATCAGAAGGACGTAAGAACCTTTGATCCGTTATAACATATTTCTTCCAGTCCAGATTCAGCCGTTGAAAAACAGCGCAGATAAAATCTTCCAGGCTTATGGTGGTACCCGTGGCAATAATATAATCGTCCGGCGTTTCCTGCTGGAGCATTTTCCACATGGCTGTCACATATTCAGGCGCCCAGCCCCAGTCCCGTTCAATGCCGATATTACCCAGGACCAGTTCGCTGCATTGGCCCTCAGCAATGCGACAGGCCGTTTTCACAATTTTTTGTGTAACAAACTGTGCAGGCCTCAGGTGGGATTCATGGTTGAACAAGATCCCTGTGCAGACAAAAAGACCATAGGCATCACGATAATTTGCCACCTGCCAGAATGCAGAAGCCTTGGCAACGCCATAGGGGCTGGTGGGATTAAACGGTGTATCCTCGGTGGCGGCCCGTCCCTTTATATTTCCAAAACAGTCACCTGACCCGGCATTATACAGCTTCGCAGGTGAATTAAGTGTCCGGACCGCTTCCAGAAGATTCAATGTGCCGATGCTGATTCCCTTAAATGTATTCACGGGTTCCTTAAAAGAACGGGAAACGGAACTCTGCCCTGCCAGATTGTAAATTTCATCGGGATTATATTCCCTAACAATCTGCTTCACATGTTCAAAATGGCCGATTGAAGAGGCAACCAACTCAATCCTGTGTTTGATATTCAATCGATCAAAATTATTTAAAAATCCTTCTCCGGTATTTCGGCAGACCCCGATCACCCGGTATTGTTTTTCCAGCAGCAGCCGGGACAAAAAAGCCCCGTCTTGCCCTGAAACCCCAAATATAACAGCGGTTTTCATCATCTACCCTAAATAACATATCCCCTGTAAAATCATTATGTTCAAAAATCCTTAGCCAATGAAAAGAAAAGATCTCGACTCAACAGCTGCCAAGGTAAAGGTGGGTTTATATATCAACCATCAGGTTTCAACGCAAGAGTTTCATAAGAGAACAACATCACTTAATGTTTCTGGATATGGTGCCTGCCTCAAGTGCGGTTGTCCAGTGCTGCAGCCCTTCGTCTTCCGGGCTTCTGCCCAGCACATTTATATCAAAGTTGTGAGTAATGAGTCGTGAGATTTAAAAAACTGTTTTCCTCACAACTCAATACTCACAACTCATATCTTTCATTTTATAAGGCGGCTACCGAAATCGACCGTACATTAACATTAAGGCCGAAGTCGTTCTGTACCATGCCAATTGGGGACTGGAGGCCAGCGATTTTTATCTTTCCGAGGTTAGCGAAGACCGGCACACGGAGGAAGATGCAAAGCAGGCGACATACGCCTTATATCGTTACCCCTGAATATCTAAGGGAGTCCGAAAAGACAAGGGGGGATTTTCTCAAATCCCCCTGATCGTAAACAAATTATCATTCAGTACTTCCGGCGGTTGAAATCTAATCCAACTGTGTTCGATTCCTAATTGTCGTGGCTGGAGAATCTACATAAATGGTGCCCATATTGTTGGCCTGATATTTGTTGAGCCCACCGTAGGGGGTAACATAAAGGGTCCCGTCATTATTTATGCGGACAATACGCCGATTGTTCTCCGTGGCAGCAAAACTATCCACAAGACGTTCGCATACCTGTTGAATCGCGTGGGTCATCAACGTATCCCCATCTTCTATACAGAAGGCGCTCTTGTTCATTGTTTTGACCTCTGACCGGTTGGTCCACATGATTTCACCGGTTCTTGTATCCTGGACAATCATCCTGAGCTGGACCACCGCGTTGTCAACACGGCCGCCCTTATGGGCCAGATGGGCCACAGCAGCCCCGGCAGCACCCCAAATCGCCGCATTCCATCCTGAATAACTGGTGCCGTCCGTAACAGACAAGCCTCCGCCAAAACGGGGATGGGCAGCGGACATAACCGTCGTACTTGATGAATCTTCTATGGGCCAGTCGCTTGGCCCAATAGCCGCACCCAGCAACCCGCCGATGGCCATTTTATCGATCATCTCATAATTGTCAGACTCGGCGACCCCAAAGGCGGCACGGCTTCCGAAATTGAAAAAGAATGGAAGCACACCGGTTTGAAGCGGATTAAAACTGTCTTCCCGGCCACTCTTAAACACCATGATCCGTCCCCTGACAACATAGTCAGCATCAAATGTCCGACCGATATCCCTGATGGCCCCGGCATCCAGGGCAATTGTTTTATATTCCGATGCCATATCGCGGTCGACTTCCGCTTCTCTCTTTTTCTCGTTTGACATCAAAATTTTTGCAATTTCAACCTTCATCGTATCAGACCAGTCTCTTTCAAGTTCAGCTTTCAGCATATAATCTGCTGCGGACGACTGTGCGGGTATTTTCTCCTGATTAATAATCTTTTTATCCGTTAAATAGGATATGACATCTTCATTAACGGCCGGCATATACCCATATCGAAGAACTTCATCCTGAAGCGATTCGATTATCAGCATATTCCGTTGCCAGTATCCCATGGGCGAATCGGACGGGGTATAATCGGCAAAGGGTAGAATCACAATTTTTTTCCCCTCCCCGAAAGACGCCGTTCGAACTACCGGATGAATCGAGTCTACTTTTGTGGTGCCACAAGAGGCAAGCAATGCCACCGCCAATAAGGTTATGACTCCCCATGCTATTTTCATTACGCGCTCCTAAATCAAAAATAAATTTGGCATTTTTTAAATCTCCCTTAAACCTGCTTAAAATGAGGGAAAAGAAAGGGACCATAGTTTACGCTGAGCCTCAAAGGTCTCCCAACCAGAGGATCCACCTGGCCAGGTGTATTGCCATTGCCCCGACATCTGATTACCGAAAAGACGTTGTATTTGATAGGTATAATAAATCCCTCTTTGCTCAAAAGACAACTGATATAACCAGGTACTCCCGTCACCGATGGACACGTTGACCGGCATATCTTCCCATGAGCAGGTATAGCCGGACTGCCCGTCAATCCGATCAATGGTTAACGGGGCAAAATCGTACACATAATAGGCCCCATTATAGGCTTCGGTTACTGTCCATTGGCCGTCCGGGGTCTGGAGGTTGATCTGTAAACGTTGAATCTCCACGGCAGATGTCAGGTTGGTGCCGACTCTCAGGCTGACGATCACTGTGCCATAGCTGCCGATCATCTGAAGCGGACCGAAGGGAATATATGAAACCGGGCCATCCGCATAGGACAAGGCATCCGCCCCGGACACCTTTATGCCGTTCTCATAGGCCAGGGCCAATTCGCCGGTTTTAGTCATTGCGTATACTATTCCGGGCGCCATGTCCTGACGCTCCAGCAACACATAGGCATGTTGATTCAAACTGCAGTACTCGTCCAGGCTGCCCGGTGTATTGTCCGGATCCATCCATCTCCCCCCGGCCGCCTGGCAGGTCGCGGCAGTCGGATAGTACTCAAAATCCTCGGGAACCGGAAATTGGACATCGATAAGGCTTGATTCAGCCGCTTCCATCCGGCTGTAAGAATTCCGGGATTCCGGAACCGGCAGATATACGGCGTCCCCGGGTTCTCGAATGTTGATCGTGATGGGGATTTGAACCTGATTTTCCCCATCCAAGTCAGAAACTGTAACATAGCCGGTATACGTGCCGTAATCCATGTTAGAAAGAAGCTCTCCCGCCGGGGTGACCTCTACCCAACCGTAGGAATCCGTGATAATCACCGTCCCCAATTCATTCGGTGTTTCTCCTGTAGCATTATAGAGAAGCGCAGAAACAAACCCCATATCACTGGCGGCTGTCCACCCGGATTCGAATCCAAAAACCTGCAGCCGCTGGGAGGAAAACGTCAGAGCGGTATCAGCGGTACTTTTCTCAACTGTCCAATAGAGCTGGGACGGCGACACCGAAGGCTCAGCAGATGACAGGATGGTGGCGTTAACGGTCAAGGTGGTTACTTCAGCGTTAAGATCCGAACGGAAGGTGATAGTGCCGACGGCCGCATCCGGCATACCGTCACCATCGGTGTCATTGTTCAAATAAATAGCGTCCGGGTCTACTCTAAGGGAAATCGTGGAATTTCCCGACCCATCATCAGCGGATAACACCAGCCAGCTGACATCTGTCTGAGCACTCCAGATAAAGCTGGTTGGTTTGTTGGGATCGGCATTGGCGATGGTAATGGGAAAGGTTTGTTGGGAAACATTTTGATCCGTCATCTGAATATCCAGTTTGGTGGGGGAGACGGTCAGCAAATCCCCTATGCTTCGGATCACATTAATCGTAACCGGAATGATTGCCGGTTCGGTATTGGGATCCAGCCCGGATACAATGGTCACATTAGCGGTCCATACACCGGAACTCATGGTTTCGCTGACTGTGGCAGTTGCCGTTATACTTCCGGGGGCAGTGCCCTCTGTAGGATCCAGGGTCAGCCAGGGCGAATCGCTGGAGGCAAAAAAGGTGGCCTCTTCATCCGACTCTGAAGTTACAACTTCACCCGAATCCGGATCTGCAACTTCATCCGAACCTGAATCTGGGACAGGTCCGCCAACAACGGAGATACTAAAGGCATAGGGCCCGGCGGAAGAACCGGGAAGCACCCGTACCGTACCCAGGTCAATTTCCGCAGGTGAAACGACAAATGCCCCAGGTGTAAATGCAAAACTAGCCATAGGCAACCAGACCATCAGAAATGATCCGGCAATGATCCGTAAGGCCCAAGAAAAAAAGTTCATAATTTTTTACCCCCTTAACTCTTTAATTTCGCTTGTTATATTTTAGATTTTAATAGATTGGGATGCTATTATCCAGTCATTCACGCCAGCCAGTTGGGCCTACTTTATAACGGCCATGTCCTGACGGACACAACAAACAATGAAAGATGTGAGTTGTGAGGAAAACAGCACTTAAAACTCACAACTTTCGGCCTTGGTCATATTTTAGGCCATACGGATTTCCGGTAGGTTGGGTTGAGGAACGAAACCCAACGCCGATAAGTTGTTGGGTTTCACTTCGTTCAACCCAACCTACGCTGTGGCCGATGTTATGACCAAGCCCCAACTTTCATATAAAAAATGGAGTTCACAGTTTAAACAAAAAGGTCCAAACTTCTTTGAAAGAATGGACTTGGCAAATTGCCTTTTTTAGGACAACCCCGCTACCCATCCATGTTGGCGGGCCGGAGGCTTTGCCTCCCACTCTTTCGAAAGGTTTGCTTTTTTCACTTAATTTTATAAGGTTTAAAATCATGCAGCTTACATGCCAGTTGCATTGATAAGCTTAAAAACTATTTTATTTCAAGATGTTGCGCTGAAAACAACAGGGGTAGACCTATTTTAAATTTTACAATTTTTGTTCTATCGGCAACAAAAATTGTCAGATAGTTATATTTAAGGGATAAAATATCTTTTTGCGTATCTCTCAGTTTTGCAACAAAGTACTGCTGGCCTCCATCTTAAAAACTGAATATTTACCATAAGAAATTCAGATACCACATATCGTATTTTTGTACTATTTAGATACAACATACAGACGCTTTAGACGTAAAAAGTGCTTATGGCAAATATCCAGATCTCAAAAATAGAAGCCTTGTCATTACAACTGTTATATGATAAAAAATTTCGCGTAGTTGGCTGAAACTATCATTAAAATAAGGTATTATCAATTATGAATAAAAATATTGAGGCCCTGGCTCACTCACAACATAAAGATTTAAGACTTTCCAAGATCACTTCATTTGCCTTTGCCCAAAATGTTTCTTCCGTTAAGCTTTCATTTTCAGAATTGCGGCAAGCCTCACGTTACTATCCCATTGTTTTTCTAAACGCTGATTCGTCTCTTCCCCAGGCCCTGCTTTCCCTTGAGCCGGGTAAAAATAATTTTATAGATGAGACGGGAAACTGGAAAGTTCCTTATATACCGGCTTATTTCAGATTGTATCCCTTCATGCTGGCTGCAATCCAGGGTCAGGAAGAAAAACTTGCTCTGTGCATTGACCCGGAAGCGGACCATTTTAAATCAGGAATGGGTGACCCTCTTTTTACAGCTGACGGCGAATTAACAGAATCTGTCCAAAAAATCTTAAAAACTCTGGAAATGTATCAAAAAGAAATTTTACAGACTCAAGCTCTGTTTAAAACGCTTGATAAACAGGGCTTAATTGTTGACCGGGCTTTTAAATATCGTGTCAACCAGGCAGAAAAAAGCATTAAAGGGTTTAAAGGTGTTGACATGGAAAAATTGTATACATTGGATGATAAGAGTCTTGCGGGTTATGTAAAAAACGGTACCATGCAAATGGTCTATGAACTTAATCATTCATTGTCGAATTTTTCAAAATTTGTTGCACCCGCACAAAAATAGAGTGACACGAAAAAAATAAATGCTATAGATTTTTTGCCGAGGTCCTAACTTTGTTCTTTTAATTCTGCCCGGAAAAACGTAGATTTTTCCGGGCAATTTTTTTTAGATTAGAACAAAAATTAATTACTTTTCTTCAATCAATTTAGAGTACCGCTCAACCCTTTTAAGGAAAATGCTCCCATGAAACCGAATATTTTATTTGTGCATACGGTTTGCCCTGCCCAGTTCAGTGATTTGTGTGAGTATTTAAACACCTCTGGAACCGCAAACGCCTATTACATGACAACCCCCGGCAATCTGGAACGAAACAAACACCGGTATAGGAATCTTTTACCGATAATTCCGGTAGGGAATATGATGGCCCCCAACAGTTGTTATTATTCCGGTAAAATTGAACGGGCAGGCAAAGTCAGCGCAGGTCTGTTTCGGGGACTAAAAAAAACAATCAATTTTCTTAAGATAGACATAATTGTTGCCCATGGCTCCTGGGCGTCACCTCATCTGATTTTTGATGAATTTGACATTCCCATTATTACTTATATCGAATTTCCATCCTACGCCGACCACGGCTGGGATGCAAAATACCCACCGACGGATGCACAGCGACTGACTGACAAAAACATGCAGATGCTGTCTTATTATCAGGTGATGAAAAGCCAAAAAACCATCGTGCCCAGTGAACATGCGAAAAGAATGTTTCCCGATAAACTTCAATCCAGTATAGAGGTCCAGTTTGAAGGATTTGATCCTGATAAAATTGCCCAGCGGAAACCGGTAAATATCAAACTACCGAAAAATGTCAGGACAATCGGTTTTGCAGCCAGGGATCTCAGTTCGGCTAAAGGTTTGGAAATATTTATTAAAACAGCAGAGCACCTCAGCAAATCCAATCAAAGAATTCACTTTGTGGTCATTGGTGATCCAACGGCAACTACATATGGCTATGAACGGGTCTTCCTTGAAAAAAAATATGGAAAAGGGAATCCAATCACCTTTATTGACCACTTATTTAAAACCCATGAATTGAACCGGAAGCACTTCACCCTGACCGGTAAATTGCCTTACCCGGAATATTCGGATCTTCTCCACAAAATCGACCTGTTTTTATATCCGGTACAATACGGTAGCGGCAACTGGGGGCTTTTGGAGCTTTTAATCAGAGGCTGCACAGTAATTGCCTCAAACCGATGCTACGTCAATGAAATTATAGATCACAATGTCAACGGAATTTTGATCGACAATAATGATCCCCAGGAATGGGCCAATGCAGCTTTAGAGATCCTTGGGGATCATGCTCAAAAAATCAGGTTGGGGGAAAAAGCCCTTGAAATGGCTTCTGACTATTATTTACCCGCTGTTTCAAAACATTATATGAAGATATTTACCGACACGATACAATGCCATAAAAAATCTACGCTATCATAGTGAAACGGTCTACTTTCCGGAAGATGTCAGATCACTGGCGTATGTGTGAAATCATGGAATCATGCCTGTCTGATAATGACACCGATCAGCCGGTTGAAAAGTGGGACTGTAGACACCAGGAAAACTTTCTCAATTACAGCCCGCACCTTGTCAGGGCGAACCCTGCCCTTTCACACCACTGTGTATAGCTGATCCGAAAACTGGATCCCGGCAATTCCTTGCATCTGAACTGCAAAGTTATCTCCTGCCAGGAGCACAGAATCCTCATAAGACCCTATTTTTACCTGATCCATGGCATATTGTTCCAGAATCACCAGGTCATATCCGCCGCCCCCCACAACCGTATCAAAACCGCCCGCACCCAGATAAAAGAGATCATTGGCTGTACCGCCCGTCAGAGAATTGTCCACGGCATTATCGGTTATCCGGTTGCCGGCAGGACCACCGGTCACCTTTTCGATAATGGTACCCCAGGCGATACCCAAGGCATTCTCTCCGGTGTAAATATCGGAACTTTGGCCGGTGAATACATCCGACACCCAATCATCATAATAGCTGGTGCCCAACTGGTTCCGGTACACAGCCTGCTGATCGGCAATCTGAGTATCAATATCCCGGTAATTGATATTGCTGTGGGTTCCGGGAGTAAGATCGATAACGTTGTAGTAGGCCGTACCCCTGAAATCCAAGGTATCATTCCCGCCTGCATCCCAGATCGTGGTATAAAAAGGTGCAGTACCAAAAGTATATGCCGTGTCGGATGCCAGGTAATTGGTGTCAGGGCCATAAACCGCCTGGAGCGCTGCAATGTCATAGAGCATGAAATGATCCGGAGCCACACTTTCATATGCAACGCTCACCTCACTGCCTGATCCGGTCTGGGTTCCCGTAAATTGCGGCACCTGCATCCGAAAGTCCGTATAAGACATCACCGTGTTGGCGCTGTGCTCTTCACTAGTCGGCAATGATGATGCCCCTTCAAATGAATGGGTTAATCCCAGGGCATGGCCCAACTCATGAACAATCGTGCTGCGACCGGCTCCGTAACGAGCTACATTTCCGTTGTCCGTATCAGTACCGACATCAAGACCCAGAAAAACATCACCTCCGACACCGGAGCCGGGAAAATACGCATAGGCAGCTGTACCTGCTTCAGTTTCCACCATGTTGAACCGTATCTCGCCGCTGCCGGAATCCTTCTCAATATCAGGAAGGACAACCCCATTGGCGGTGGACATGATCTCATCTACCACATCCCGAACATTGGACGCCAACGGCTGCCAACCGGTTGTGTCGCCCGAGGCGGTATATTCCGGCGGCAAGGTTTCGTTAAAGCTGTAGGTAACGGGATCGGATGCGCCCTGGAAATTCAGCCAGCTATCGCCTTCATACAGAGCCGTCACGATGTAATTGTCAAGGGACACCAGATTATCATTATCTATACCGGAAATGATGGTACTCTTGCTTTGGGCTTCTGTCAATAAATCGGCATTGTCATTGTTGGTGTTTTCGCCCGATCCGGATTCCGTGTGACCGAGGGTATTTGTCACAAAGGTATTAAAATCCTCAATAGTCCCTGAAACACCGACTGTTGCATTACCACCCACATCATACAAAAAATCTGATGCGCCGAGAATCTGCACTTTGGCATTGTTATTAAGTGTCAGTTCAACAGCATTGCCGATGACTCTGCTTGATGCAATACCAAGCCCGCCGACTAACTGAATCTGATTACTGCCTTCCGTATCAGAAATCACGATAGTACTATCATCTTTAATTGTTGAGGAAGAAAGAATGTATGTATCATTTCCGCCAAGCCCAAGGTAGGTTTGCCCGTCATGTGACGGAATGATATAATCATCATCCTGTGTAAAAGAAACGGCCATTAATTATCCCTTCCATGTATTCGTTCGTTATACTCGATCATCAAGTTATAAGGTTGGAATCTTTGCAATTTATATACCGGCGGGTCAATAAACTTTAAGCCACTTTATTTCAAGGCGTTTCACTGAAAACAACAGAACTAGGTCTATTTTAAAATTTACACTTTTTGTTCAATTGGCAACAAAAAGTGTCAGATAGCTATATTTAAAGGATGACCGTTGGTTTTTTGTATTCGGTTTTCAAAAAAACACCCGAAGCAATATTAATAGCCGGGAAAAAGAAGCTTTGCATAGTAATATTGACAACTGTCACGTGACAAAATAGAATATAAAGTATGATTAAAACATTTGCCGATAAACAGACTCAATTTGTTTTTATTAAAGGCAAATCAAAACGACTGCCTCCCGATCTGCTCCGAGGAGCTGTGAGACGCTTGGAATATATTAATTTGGCAACTAATATAAATGACCTCAGAGTACCTCCAAGTAACAGGCTTCACGCACTTAAAGGCTCCAGAAAAGGGCAGTATTCAATATCGATAAACGATCAGTGGCGTATCTGCTTCAAGTTTAGCGAAGGCGATGCGTATGATGTGAAAATAACCGATTACCATTGAGGAGAAAATAATGGCGATAAAAAATACAATAGGCAGGGAAATTCCTCCTACTCATCCCGGCGAAATTATAAGGGAAGATTTTATGCAGGATTACAACCTGACCGCTAAAACTCTTTCGGAGGCCTTGGGCGTATCCAGGCAAACAATCAATGAGCTCATCCGGGAAAAACGGTCCCTCAGTCCTGTTATGGCATTGAGGCTGTCCCGTCTGTTCAAAAACTCTCCGCAGTTTTGGCTTAATGCACAAAACGCCCGGGATCTTTGGGAGTCCGAGCAGCAGTATCAAGAAGAGCTTAAAAAAATCCGCCCGTTGAATGCAGCGTAAATGTGTATTTACAACAAACAACACTTTTACAGCTCTTCCATATTTTGGATAAAATCATCCAGAAAATCCGGCTCCAGGGTCATATACTTTCCAGGGTCATATCGCTGTTTTTGGCTTCAAAATCAGCGATATAGGGCATAATTCCCTCCCGGAGCTGAAACCCATCATCCAAAGCTTGCCTTTTAACTCAGTGTTTTTGACCCTAAAAAATCAATTATAGCCACGATATCAAGGGTATGATAAATCAAATTCGATTTTATTTCAAGTAGTTACCATGGCCCGACCCCGAATCAACCCGCCGAGCGACCTACCCCGAGCGCCACCCCGACCGCCCTTTCCCGACCGTTCACCCATATCCATATCAAACCAATGCCTCAAGGCCTTTTCTTTCAATTATATCCAATAATTTTTTTGAAGATCCGGTCGGTTTCTTGTTGCCCCGTTCCCATTTTTGTACGGTAGAAGGACTTATATTGAATACTCTTGCTAGTGCGGCCTGACTCAATCTATATCTTTTTCGTATAGAAATAATTTCCTGGGGAGTGAATTCTTTGATTTCCGGAAGACAAAGCTTTTCTATATTCTTCATCGTAATCTCATCGACCAAACCGCTTCTATTTAAATCCTGAACGGTCTTGGTTATAGAATCAACAATTGATTGTCTCATGATTTCAGCTCTATAAAATCACCATTTTTGATTGCAACGGAGATCTGTTCTGTAGATAAGGCAAGTAACCGAATCAGATCGCAGCAAAGAATCACATCAGATTCCATTGTCCAGAGGCTTTTATCTGCTCATACATGGCATCAGGTGCAAGATCAAGCTCCTCCTCTGGCCAGGTGACGGCACCATATACAAGAGTTGCACTGGAAAATGTTTCAAGGTCACGTAATTTAGTAAAAACACCGACACGATCCGAAAACAAAAATTGTTTCATATTGACGTATCCTTCCAGTCCGTCAAGGAAACGGACAAAAAGCCGATAATCAGGCAATACTTCTAACTGCTGTATCCGCCAAGGCATACATGGAATTACAGGTGGCTCTAGGAAAGAGGTTCGATTTTTTGCGGTGACTGTATTTGCGCACATTGATTCCATGCCTCCATTAATTCTGCACGATGCTCACTAGCCCATTCAAGAACCAAAACCATCGCACGTTTTGGTAAAAAACCTTTCTCTACCTCCAAAGTATGAATATTTATCAAAGCTTCATATTCAGCATACAAAGCATGGAAGTGTGGAAGTGTGGAGGTGGGTGTTCTTGCCAAAACATCTGAATAATAATTCCATAAAAAACACTAATAGTTGGCATGAACATTCCTAAAAACAAATTATCTATGATTTAAAATTAAGTGCATTATCAATTCTTGTCAAGCAGTCTATTTTCAAACACAGGAAAGGACTAACCATGTTTCACTAAATTTTTATACAACTTTTGAAATGAAGCGCAGGAGCTACAACCAGAAAGGATCGCAAGTTTTTCATAATTGAATATAGTTAAGCCGTATCGGCGCTTGGCTTCAAAAAGCCATTGAGTCCATCTATAACGGACGGTCTTTTGAAAATTTCAGCAAAAATTCCCGTTTATGGCATCGATGGGTGATATGCCAAATCTGCCCTGGGATATAATTAACTTAGCCCAACCCCAAATCGTTTATATTGCCTTTTTAACCCCCTAAAACGTCGATATAGGGGGTTTTTGGGGGTTTTTTTGAATCGATTATCTAAACATTTCAATTAGTTCGTGTGGCCCGACCCCGCCCCCAACTTACCCACAACTTACCCAACTTATGAAGGGTATATTAAATCAAATTCAATTTTATTTCAAGCAGTTAGTATGGCACGACCCCGACCCGTGGGATATATTGAAATCTTACCCAGTACGGAGGGGGTTAGTCAAGAGAGATGTGTGTGACAGGTCGGAAATGAAATGTAAGGAAACATCATCTGAAGAAAAAATTTGCCGTTTTAAAAACAACAAAACTTTATAACCAAATTTAATTTTATTTCAGGTAGTTATCGTAGATCAACCCCGAATCGCATTCCCGACGTTGATCTCTTATATTGCTTTTTTAGCCTCCTAAAACGTCGATATAGGGGGTGTTTTGGGGGTTTCATGAAGAGATTATCTAAATATTTCAATTGGTTCGTGTGGTCCGACCCCGCCCGCGGTTCGCCGCCCGCGGCTGGCGCCCCGCCCGCGGCTGGTTCCGGTATGGGACGTCCAAGTTGACGGGCGGTTTCAATCCACTCCTGAATGATAACCTCGACATTTTTTACGGCTTCCTGATAAGTTGATCCATCGGCCATACAGCCCTGTAATTCAGGCACTTCAACGATGAAGCATTGGTCATCGTCGCTCCAGTAAATAATAAGTTCGTATCGGCTTTGCATAATTGTTACCTCGCCAGCTTATATTTAAGAATCAGATTTCGTACCTGCTTCACCTGATTGGGTCGGGTGGGTCGGGGTCGCGGGTGGGTCGGGGTCGGGCCATGCTAACGAATTCAAATTTTAGAAGATACTTCCCAGTTATAAGCATTTTTCAGGGTCATATCGCGGTTTTTGACTTCAAAATCAGCGATATAGGGCATAATTCCCTCCCGGAGCTGAAACCCATCATCCAAAGGTTGTATTTTTCTCCCCAACGTCTTTGATCCAAGACGCTTTTTTATGTCATTAACAAATCGCTTTTCACCGACGGCAATGCTCTGAGTCCAACGGGCTTCCCTCCGAATTTTACCTGTTTCCAAAGCATCGTTCACTAAATTTTTATGCAACTTTTGAAATGAAGCGTAGGAGCTACAACCAGAAAGGACCGCAAGTCTTTCATAATTGATAAGTATACACTTACGGCGTGGTGACTGGATATTATTGTATCCACCAAAGGCCCAATCTTTAGGATGGGATACCACCCCGGCACGCACCATGTTAAGGTCTATATATACAATACACCGTAGCAAGTGTTCACCGGTCTCAATGGCAGTTGCATGATATCGGTCTTCCCAATATGCTCCTTTTCGTTTTTTCCTCTGATTATATTCTTGAGCAACCCGACCAGCTGTCAACTGAATGGATTTGGGAATCGTCAGTCTCTCTTTGTCATCAACAACAAGAAGATGAATATGATTTGAAGTCACAACATAGTTTAATATAGTTAACCCGTATCGGCGCTTGGCTTCAAAAAGCCATTGAGTCCACCGATGACGGTCTTTTATAAATTTCAGCAAAAATTCCCGTTTATGGCATCGATGGGTGATATGCCAAACCTGACCTGGGATATAATGTCGTTTAGCTCTGGCCAAAGCTTGCCCTTTTAAATCAGTGTTTTTGACCCTAAAAAATCAATTATAGCCATGATATGAAGGGTATATTAAATCAAATTCAATTTTATTTCAAGCAGTTAGTATGGCCCGACCCCGACCCGATTAACTAAACATTTCAATTAGTTCGTGTGGCCCGACCCCGCCCCCCCCCGCCCCCAATTTCTAAATTAAATCTATTTTCTTACAATTCAAGACGTTAACTCGGTCCGACCCCATGTCTATTTTTATGTGTAAATTCCAGAAAATGTCAAAATGTCAAGCCTGACCCCATTTCTCGACCCGTTCGTGTGGTCCGACCCCGCCCGCAAATTATGCAAATTATAGTTAGCATGGCCCGACCCCGAAACACAAATTCACAAACCCATAACAAAAGCATAAGTAAGCATAAGTAAGCCCTCGACTCCTAAAGAATCGAGGGCTATGAAATCGAGTGAAATCGAGGGCTATGAAACACCCCTTAAACACCCCTTCTTAATCAAATGAAAGATTTATTGTATTGGAGTTTAAACGTAATCACCTGCAACCAGATCGGCAGTCGCAGCAAATACACCAACCAGTTCGATTTCATTTGCAGTAAGCGTATTTGCAGTTGAAGTATCAGTGTTGGTCACTCTAAGTACCATGGTGTCTGTATCAGTAGAGAACTGGAACAGTGCGGAATCTGAAGTTCCAAGTACAGTATCCAGATTAGCAATAGCCCCATTAAGAGCACCACCTGTTGCAACAAGAGCTGCTTCAACAGCGGTAGCTTCGGCTGCGGTCATACCACCAGCAACAGCCGCGTCTAGAGCAGTTTCCTGGGCACCAGTAAGGTCAGTGGTAGCGATAAATACGATATCATTCCCAGCATCGCCGGTAGCAAGAGCAGCTGCAATGTTTAAAGCAGAAGCTACTTCTGTAGACTCGATACCTGCACCAGCACCTGTGCCGTTAATCAAAGCACCATTATAATCGAAATCGTTCTCGGTTGTTACAAAACCTGTGATCAAATCTGCATCAGCGGAAGCAACTGCGTCAGATTGAACATCTGCAAAACCGCTGTTAGCGACATCCTTGGTCACCGTAATGGAATCAATTCCACCTTTACCGTTAACCAAGTCAGCTGCACCACCACCTGCTGTTATTGTATCACCAGCAGAGCCACCAATAATGGACATAGGATTGGTAGTAAGTGCACCGACAATACCACCCATATCAATTGTAAGAACACCAGTAGCAGCAGAACCATCAATTACAGTATTGGCATTAGGGGTGATTGCTCCAGCTGTAATATTTATTGTACCAGCTCCGTCCAAAACAAGGCTATCAAATGCTCCAGCACCAGTCAAAGCTGCCACTGTAATGTTATCATTGGCGGTAAGATGCAGTTTCTCGATATCGGCCAGAACAGGGGTAGCCAAAGCAATAGTGGAAGTCGTTGATACACCATCATCAGCTGTAATATGGACGGTATCAATCTGCCCAACAGTAGCGGCACCTTTAACAGCAAGTGTGGGACTATTACCACCAGTTGTAACTGTTACATTAGCAGCCTGTGTTGCGTTCATATCATTCACAACTCCGCCATTCGTCAAACGCACTGAACTTATTGTGTTATTCGTAGCAAGATGATCCATATCAACGGTAACGCCATTAGCAACTTGGAGTTCTTCGAATCCTTTATAAAATTCTCCAACAGTCAAAGTTACATGACCGGAAGCCCCGAGGATCAAACGGTCACCGGTTCCAGTTCCAGCATCAATCAGTCCGTCCGTTCCCAAGACTGCATTGGTTGTCACCCGATCATCGCCTGAGCTGCCGGCGAAAGTAAAGTCAGTCTGGGTACTAGCTGTAAAAGTAGCACCACCACTATTGGAAGTAGCAACAACATCTTCAACAGCGGCATCCAATGCTCCAATATTAACAGCGCCTGCGCCGGTTATAGTGACCATGCCTTTGTTTGCTGTAGTCGCACCAGTTGTATCCCATCCTGCAACAACACCCGTCGTAAGGCTACTTGTTGCATTTATTGTAAGATTCTGCATGGTGTTACCACCTGCAACATCCATACTAGTCAGTACGTTAGCATTCGTTGTTGCTGTAGGAGTTCCACCTGTTGAGTTAATTGTAACAGAGGTCCAATCCCCATTAACATCTGCTGCATTACTAATCACACCCGCATTAACACCATCTTTAACATTAATAACTAAAGGATCAGTAACTGAAGCTGCGCCAGCTGTAAAAGTCACGTTACCGTTTGTTACAGCATCATTACCCTTAATAGTCAAATCTGCTGTACCAATATTATTAAAAATAATAGCTCCAGTTGAGCGATCTGACAGAAATTCAGTTGCCCCAGTGAAGTTAACACCATTGACGGTAATGGCATCTGGTGTAACATCAACATTGCGAACAGAGATTGCCTCAATCGCAGTAGTCTGAACAGCGGCTAAATTCGAAGCACCTGATATATCAGAAATAGTAATTTGGAATGTATCACCTGTACCAGCCCCACCATCTAGCTGATCGGCAGCACCAATGGTGTTTGAAGTAGCTGTGCCGGCATTAACTTCACCGACGAAAGTATCATTTCCATTTGTACCGGTCAAATTATCCGCACTTGTGGTAAGATTATAAGTTGTTCCAGAACCTGTACCACTTGTAGGATCAGTGATCAGACCGGTAATCGCATCGCCAACAACGGCAAAGGAAGAATCAAGCAGCTGAGTTTTATACCCTTCCAGGCCTTCAGTAGAACCATCGTTAACAATGGTCTGGGTTACAGTTTCAGCAGTCGTCTGACCGGCAGCAAAGGTAATGGTCTGAGAAGCAGGAGAAAAATCTGCTGCTGCTGCTGCTGTTGTCACCCCACCAAGTGTATCACCCAAAGTACTCAGCGTAAAAGTATAAGCCTTATCGGTAATGCTGCTCGGAGTAATGGTGTAAGTAATAGTTTGTCCTTCTTCCGTTGCTGCACCGCTTACTGCATCAGACGTAATGGTGAATGTCGGTGCTGGCGGATCTACCAATGTAACAGAATCAGAAGCTGTTCCCAAATCAAACCCGGTAGGGGCATTGGACAGGGTCACGCCAATGGTTTCTCCTGTTTCTGTTTCAGTATCAAAAGCTATCGGAACAGTAATGGTTTTGCTTACTTCGCCGGCAGTAAAGGTCAAGGTACCGGAACCAGCGTTGTCCACTGTGCCGTCTACTGTGATGTCACCATGGTCGGCTGCTGCTGCGCCACCGCCCAGAGCTACCGCATAATCAACTGTAGTAGCTGCAGACTGAGCTTCACTAAGGGAAACTGTAAACGTTGCGGTGTTGCCTTCAATTACTTCGTCAGCAGAAGCGGCAACTGAAAAGGTCGGTGTTGCCGGAGCTGTCGCATCAGGTACTTCGACAGTACCGCCGGTAGAGGGAGCTTCTCCTGTTGCCGGTACAGTTGTTCCCAAAGTATTTTCAACCAGCTCAGTAAAAGTCTGATCGGTACCATCAACTCCTGCCAGAGCATTGCCGCCCACATCATAACCAAAGCTGTCGGCACCCAGAATCTGAACCTTGGCACCATTGCTCAGGGTCAGCTCCAGGGCATTGCTGGTCACCATGCTGGATGCGATGGAAAGACCGCCTACCAGCTGAATAGTGTTTGTGCCTTCCGTATCCTGGATGACAATCGTGCTGTTTGCTGCGACGGTCGCATCGGACAGCATATAGGTATCGTTACCTGCGCCACCAAGATAGGTCTGTCCATCTTCTGTCGGAACGATAAAGTCATTGCCTTGTGTAAAGGAAACTGCCATTCTTGTTCTCCTAATTATTGCGTTAAAAAGAAACTATTTAATTTTTGATGTTGCCTGCCTTATGGCAGGCAAGAAACCATTTACGTACACATTTTCTTGAGGATTTCGGCTGACCCGGGGCATTGCCCCAAATCAGGCCGAAATCCATACCTAATTATTTATTAGACAACAGTAAAATCAATGGTGGCCAATGCAGCATCCTGAATACCTGCAATGGTGATCACATTGGAAACACCCTCATCGGGATCAAATGCAACGGTCGTGTTGTCAGCAAACGGATTTTCAGCAAGGCTGACACCGTCGAAGGTTGTAAAGTTTGCGTCAGTCAAGGCATCACCAGCATCCACGAACTGAAGTGAGTCTTCGGCTACATTGAAGCCTGTAATGCTCACCTCACCGTCTTTACCTACAGCACGTCCGGAGGAAGAATCCACGTCATACTGGAATACATCCACCACGCCGTCGGTTGCGGTGTAGTCTTCGCCGGCTTCCATATCAACTACGTTGTCGTCACCAGGATCGGTCGGATCGGTCGGATCGGTCGGATCAGTCGGATCAGTCGGATCATCAGTCGGATCAGTCGGATCAGGGTTCAGTCGGATCTGTAGGATCGGTCGGAGTTACATCACCTTCAAGAACATCGTACATGTAGAAGTCGTCCCAGCTGGTACCGTCGCCTGCAGGGTCAGCACTGTCCAGGAGGTTTGCCATGCTGATCGGGTCGCCGGTAATTTCGGCGCCGAAGTCGATGGTTCCAAGCAATTCTGCACTGGCAAAATCGCCATCATCGTTGTCCACATCACCGTCGTCATCAAGATCGGAGGTCAGATGGAAAACTTTGTACTCACCGCGGTTGTCGTCATTTTCAACGAAAACAATGTGATCCTGTTCGGAACCGACAAAGTCATCGCCGAAGGGAGAATCAGCAGCATCAAGCGTATTGTTGTCGATGTCGGCATAATCCGTAGTCGCGTCATCGCCGTTGATGGCAGCCAGGAAGTTGGATGCGGTCAGGCCGGCGAAAGTGTCGTCGTCATCAAAATCAGCCTTGACAACGGTGAACTCATTACCAACCAGATCATCGCCGGCAGCCGCAGTTTCCGGACCATCGTAGGTGATTCCAATATCAACTGTGGACTGGGCGTTGCCTTCCGGTAGATCGGAGGGATCCTGCTGGTTGTCCAGGTAGTAGGTGAAGTCAAAGATATGGTTGCCGGTTACGGTACGGGCTGCATCATCAAAGAAATTGACAACGGTCAGGTGGTTGAATTCGGAATCAAATACCAGGGTATTGGCAGAATCGTCGTTGGAGTGCAGTACAACAATGTCGTTACCGGCTGCGGTATTGATGACAGAGTAATTTACTTCCGCAGTGGCATCGGCAGTTGCGTCAGCATCAGCTGCCTGGAACGCGTAATCAAACTGATCCGTATCAGCGTCGTCACCGGTCTGATCCAGGGAACCGTCACCCAGGTTGGCAGTGCCGCCATTATTGAACTCGGCAATAACCTCGGCTGCGTCTTCCAGGTCCTCGGAGGTCAGGACGGTGGTGTCGATGATGCCCTGACGGACGGCGGTCAGGTTGCCGTCGGAGAAGACGACTTCACCGTCGCCGGCATTGTCATCTACCAGGGTCGGCTGGAACAGGTCGATGGACAGTTCGTTGGCGCCGTCAAAGTCGGAGGTAATGACCAGATACTGATCGCTGGTGCCCAGATCGTAATCCAGCAGTTCGGTGAGAACCGGGCTGGCATCAATGGCTGCAATGATGGCGGCGTTGATGGTTTCCTGGTCGGCTACAAAGTTACCGGCTGCGTCGGTGGCAACGGTAACAGTGCTTTCAAAGCCGGCAAAGTTAACGGTCAGTTTCGCCTGATACAGAACGCGGTCAACAAAAGGCTGTACGCCGGTGGTGGCACCGAAAGTCCATACGCCGGTAGAGCCGTCAGCCGGATCAACAGAGGTGATTTCAACATAATCATCACCCGCTTCGGTTTCGATGTTGAAACGTTCATAACCGTTGATGGTGACGCGGTCCGCACCGTCACCGGTCTCAATGGACAGGTTGTCGAGAATGAACATGGTCTGCTGGGACACGCCGCCTACACTGATGATCTCAACGGCATCATCCCCACTGCCTGTGCTGATGGCAAAGCTTTCAGGATCAACGCCGCCGGCATCAACCGCATCGCCGTCCAAAGTCACGATAAAGGTGTCGTCGCCACTGCCGGTGGAGTAGCTGTAGGCACGGTCGTTATTGGCCAGAACATCATCAACGCCGCCGGTTGTACCGTCAACCAGGCCGATAAAGGTAACGTCACCACCGCCTCTGGCTTCGAGAACGATCAAATCATTAACCGGCGTAACGGAACCCAGGGTCAGGTCACCGAGGAAGGCATCGGCATCCACCAGGTCCACAGAAGCTTGATTAACGAAACCATCCCGGACGGTCAAGCTTGCATAGCTCTCGCCGTCCAGATAGTCGTCATGGGTCGAAATATAAACATTTTCCAGATCATTTGGGTTGGTCGTAATAGTGCCCAGGTTGCTGGGTCTGTCTTCGGTTCCCAGAACTTCCACATAAAAATCGGGAATTCCTTCGTCTAATTTACCACCGATCTCCAGGTCTCCGCCGTCATTATCACGGCCAACCTTGTCCAGCTCAACGTTGATGGAAACCGGGTTTGCATCGACGCCTTCATCATCATCCAGACGTCCGTAAACATTGAAATCACCGGACAGGTCTTCTACCCAAAGGAATCCGACAGACTCAAGTCCTGTAGTGCTCTGGGACTCAAGAACGATGGCCGGAATCAAAGAGGAAACACTGCCGTCATCCAGAAAAGTCGTCCGTGTGAGAGTTTCATCTACGGTCAAAGTCGTGTCGGCCGGGATGTCGCCTGAATCTATCAAAGCTTGAAGGGAATCCTGCAGGGCAGCGACAAAATCATCGTGATTGAGAACTCGTTGGTCCATGTCCTCAGTCGTCAGCAATTCCTGGTCAAACTCAATAACCTGTTCTTCACCGCCGTCAACGGTAAAACGCAACCCGTTTGTGTTAATGTAGGCCAGCAGATCCACAACACCGTCCCCATCAACGTCGGTGTTGTTCATATCGGCGTCCTGGTCCAGCAGATAGTAAATGGCCTTGGACTGAACACTCTGTCCGGAGAGCAGATAGTCCTCGTCAAAGAACACAGTCAGGTCCGAAGCGTCACCATCGTGGTTGAAGTTGTCGGTATGATCCATGGTGACGGTGATGGCATCGGTATTCCGGGCAACACCATCGGCGGTCAGGGTGGTCAGGTTTTCAATCACCAGGTCGCCGTCAGACATGTAGGAACCGATCTCGTCGATGTCGGTCATCTTCTTGGCGTCGACTGTTACAATATTGCCGGCGACATTTGAAAAGTCAAGCGCCTCAATGTTGATATCTTCAATGCTTGTGGTTGTCGGCTGAACGTCAATGTTATACCCGGTGGTCACACCGACAAACTCATTTACCAATGTTGCGTTCAGTGTATCAGTACCGGCGCCGCCGTCAAGCTGATCCGCGGTAGAGAGGGAGTTGGATACACCACCTGCAAAGGCGTTCTGTACGATGGGCGCATCAAACGTATCGTTGTCTGAAGTACCTACAAAATCAGCACCGCTGTCGGTACTTGACGTCAATGTAAAAGTGTCGCCTTCAACGGGTGCTGGTGGAAACGCGACATCAATGGCATCTTTAGCATCTGCTACACTTTCATCCGTCGCGTCTATACCGTCAAGGTCCCAATCAGTCTCTGTTCCGCCCTGGTCGGCATAATAAACACCGACTTCTGTTTTATTGGCCAGTATCTGAGCGTCGTCACCTGTTGCGCCGTTCACTACGGCCAAAATCATTTCAGACTGGGAAACAGCGCCCGCATCCAGGGCATCACTCCAGTATTCAAGACCGGCTTCAGCCGGAGCGCGGTTAAAAAGATTGTCAAAAATTATAGTAACAAATTCATCACTGGGGATGGGTTCCCCGTCATTTGTATAGATGGCCTGGGCTTCAGGCTGATCAAAAAAACTGGTGGCAATTTGTTCAATGGTAAAACCACTTTCTGTCCAGTAATCAAGTCCATCGGAAAGAGGTGCTCTATTAAATGTAGCCACATATATCTCTGCGACTTGCTCTCTTGTTACTGCCATTCTTTTTCTCCTAATTAATTAATTGATATTTGCGCCACCGGAAAAGTGACACGGATAATTCCCGAATTTATTATATACGGCACAAATATATGCAAATAAAATACCAATGTCAACTTTATTACAGCCCGAACCGGCACCGGATACAACTGATCATGCTGTATTGCGCTTCTATGCAGTCCAACAAGCTTTTGCAACCCCCAATAATTTATCAAAACAATAAAATTTGCCGGTGATCTTTGAACATAAAATTAAAAATTTTGGCCATATTTATGCAGATATGGTTTGATTTAACCATAGAGGCAACAAAAGTTGCCTGGACTTGAGTTTTATCTGCTTTGCTGTTATTGACAGACAAAATAATAATGAACCAAATATTTTCTGGGATGACGTGTTTCATCATGCTGGCTAAATTTAACTCCATTCTAAAAAGAATAAAGGGAACCGCTTCCCTTGACAGGCTCAATGAACTGACAAACCCGGACAAATGGGACAATCCGACGTGGATGCGCATACACCGGGAGCTTGAATCCTACGCTGTGGATAAACACTGCTTCAGTGAGACCAAAACGCATGCCTATCGAAAGGGATGGGAATGGACCCAGTGCATCTGGGGCCTGCATACCCTTGGGGCCATTGACCGGAATGCCAAAGCCCTTGGCGTAGGCGCAGGCCATGAGCCGGTGCTCTATTATCTGACCGACCGGATCCGGGAAGTGGTGGGCACGGATCTTTACGGCAATGACGCATGGACCAACAATGCCGTTGGCGGAAACGAGGCCAATGCCGCCGTTCTTGAGAACGCAGACGCCTTCTGTCCGCGATCCTATGAAAAATCCAGGCTCCGGCTGCTGAATATGGACGGCACGGATCTTCAATTTAACGATGAATCCTTTGATTTTGTATGGTCCTTGTCATCCATTGAACACTTTGGGGGGCATGCCAAAGCAAAGCAGGCCATGATGGAGATGGCACGGGTGACAAAGAAAAACGGTATTGTTGCCGTTGCCACGGAATTCATCATTACCCCGGACTGCAGTGATCACCCTGAATTTTTCACAAAGGCGCTGTTTGAAAAATATATTCTCAATGCAAGCCCCCACCTTAAACCGGTAGAGGCTATGAATTACGAACTGCCCCCGCTGGAATACTTGATTGATCCCATCATGATCCACCTGGACCAAGATGTCCACAGAACCCGCCATCATATTATTCTTAATGACGGCCATGTGCAATGGACATCCGTTATCTGTTTTTTTCGCAGGGTTTAAGTGTTTTTTTTACCACGAAGAACACGAAGCTCACGAAGAAATTATAGGACAAATCGTTTGATACCTTGCTTTAACAGTCTGGTATTAAAATTAATTAACAACCCGGTTTTAATATGGGCTAATTTCATATATGTCAACAATTGAGCCGTATGGATATTTTTTATTTGTTCAACACTTTTCAATTCAAGGATAAGCTTGTCTTCTACTAACAAATCAACCCGATATCCACAATCAATGCGGACACTTTTATAAATTACAGGAAGAGGATGCTGCAACTTGAAGGATATGTCATTTTTACTTAATTCATGGGCAAGGCATTGTTCATAGGTAGACTCAAGCAAGCCCGGCCCAAGCTCCCGATGAACCTCAATGGCGCAACCAATCACACGATTAGATAATTCATCAAATTCCATTCTTCGTGTTCTTCGTGATCTTCGTGGTAAATTAAATTATAAAAATTATTGGATATCAACCGTCAGAAGATCATCTTCAATGGGTGGGGGAGAGTAAACCAGTTTAACAAATTGATCGGAAGTGATGAAAACACCCTCCTTTTCGACCAAGACATCATCTATCGTCGCCACAAACCTATACTGCCGATTGGTTTTCAGTTTCATAGAAAAATGACCGGCATTATCGGTAACCGCAGTTTCAACCTCTTGCATCTCATCATCATAAGCCATTACGGTTTTTTGAATAAGCTCCTCCCCCGGCGCGTAAAGATCGTCTACGTCATTGCCCGAAAAGAGAACCCCATATATCTTTGAAATCTGGTCAGTATTACGGTCGGCATTTTCTTCGTTACTGGTATTTGTCTCTTTTTTTCCCACAACAAAAGAGAAGGCCGAAACATCGTAATCATAGATTTCACCCCCTGACTGAAAAGTTATGTTGTATCCGACATCCTCAAAATCCATTGAAAAAACAACGGTGGAACACGGAACGGTGGAACACGGGGACGATACGTCTTTTAGCTCCTTCTCTATCCACGATAAAAAGAATTTGTACACAGATCGGTCATTTTTTTCTGTGGAAGAGTAAAGCTTCTTCAATTCATGCTCTTGAACAACCTCACCTTCATACTTGTAATATTTAGCCCTTTCCAGAGGCGTCTGTGTCTCTGACAAAGCTTCTTCCGGATACATTTCGTTAAGCTTATAAAAAGAATGCGCCTGGGCATATGCGCTCAAGGAAGCATCAAAGAAAAGGGGTTTATACTTATACTCGCTGTAGATCAACTCAGAGAGATTCTGACCCCAGACGTCTGCCGGGCTCGAATCAGTATATTCCCATATACTTTCCGGATCAGCCCGGACCTGATTGATCAGATTCAACATTTGAATTTCAGATACCAGCTCGGCAGAGCCAAGGCTGATTGCAACAAACCACGCATTTCCCGATCCCACCTTTCCGGCTGATATGGCAATACCGACATAGGAATATTTTTCGGATAAAATATAATTGAACGTGTTGCTATTAAGTTCTTCTTTGAAAAGATAATCTATAACAATTTTAAAGGCCGTCTCCCGACTCATGAAATTGAAAAAAGAGACCACCCCCCCTGTTGATGCGGTTAACCGGAACCGGTGGACAGGCGGTTCTTCTGACTCCGAAATCTCTTCACCGGCGTTCGATTGGCTCTCAGTTTCATGGCTCTCAGCTTCAGCCATGTCTGTTAAACCGTCATCCAGCGTATAGTCGTCAAAGGTTGTATCAGGCTCAATCCCCTGGTTTTTAAAAACTCGGGGGTACATTCCAAATAATTACTGGCGTAATCGTAAGGGGCCCTTCTGATTTGGTTGATCATCTCCACAAAAACCTGATCGTCTTCAGCGGATATTGCTGCTGCTGGGTTGTAAACAGCCCAGATCACCATTGCCGAAATCATTGTGTGTATAACATGCTTTTTCATAATGTAAATAACACAGCAAAATATATACCACACCACAAATATGATTTAAAAAATCAATCAAACTTGAACAGCAAAATCAACCGGAAGGGTCGATGTTTGGGCTTTCTTTGTTTTATTTTTTTGCTGTTACCCTTGTTTCCGGGTATACAAAAAATCGTGCCGACAGATGCGGTAACTGGTCAATTCTGATCATACCTGGCCCAAGTTGGCCATTGGCGTCTTTTTTTTACACCACGAAGATCACGAAGAACACGAAGGATGATTGTATCCAAATGTTTTACTCTTCGTGTTCTTCGTGACCTTCGTGGTAAAATAAAAGACTCAAAGTAAAGACCTGTAGATCCGAAGATATTTATCCCCCTGGGCCCTGGCGGTAAAATTGTCCAGGTAGTGGTGAAAGGCATTTGTTGAAAACCGTTGGGCGCAATTCTCATCGGTCAGAATTTTGTTCATGGCCCGGGCCAGGGAAACATGGCATCCGGGGGGCACCACAAAGCCGGTATGGTTGTGACGGTTCACAATACTTGTACCGGTGCCAAGTTCGGTGGAGACCAGGGGTTTTGAAAAATAGAGCCCCTCTAAAAGGATCTGGCCAAAGGCTTCGGCGGGGGCGGTGGACGGCAGAACGACCAGGCCGCAGTTTTCAATCAAAAATTTCAGATTGGCATCACTTTGAAAGCCCATGAGATGAACGTTGTTGATCTTTTCATTTTGAATCCTGGCTTGAAGCCCTTCAAAAAGATCTCCTTTACCCACGATGACAACATGGTGTTGCATGTGCTTTGCTGCATCCAGCAAGATATCAAGCCCCTTGTACCACCTGAGCATTCCTGCGAACAATGCATAATTTTTGTGTTTGCCGGCAAACGTCACGATTTCCCGGTCCGGCCCTTCAAGTCCGGCAAAGCGGTTTTTATTCACAAAATAGGAGACTTCATGGATTTTATCCTTAAACCGCGCCAAATAGGAGGTGGTGTTGAAAAGACTTTTGCTGGAGATACAAACGGCATCCATTTTCCCCATGAACCGGGTCACAAAGGGCAGGTAGAGCTGCTTTAAAGGTTTGGCCTTGTGGATATCACAATGAAAGGTTACCAGGGCAGGGGTTTCTATGCTGTGGCAAAGCGCCAGAAGCTCTGCCGTGGGCCAGGGAAAATGAAAATGGAGTATATCCGTATGATTGCAGATCCGTTTAAAGGAACGGGCAAAGGCCATGCTGAAGGGGTTCGACAGCAGGTCAAAGGTTTTGCGGTAAAATCGTGTTGTGATATTGTCAGGGGATGTCACCGTATAATTACCGGACCCCACAGACACCACCTCCACCTCAAACCCGTTTTTTGCCGCATGGCTGCCGTACTGCCTGATCGCCTCTTCAAGCCCCCCGTTGGTTTCGGGGAAATAGGTCTTAAAAATGTGGGTTATTTTAGGCATGGCCTATTGCTTATTTTATTTATTTTACAACGAAGGACACGAAGATCACGAAGAATAATTTTACCCAAAGGATTTACCCTTCGTGTCCTTCGTGCTCTTCGTGGTTTTAAATATAAATTAGAGTTGTTATTCACGCATGGCTTTATCAACATTTTCAAGCAAGGGATCTAACAGATAGCTGATTACCGTCCGGCTTTCAGTGGTGATATAACAGGCTGCGGGCATGCCGGGTGACAAATAGGCGTTGTGGGCTTTTAAATCCGCTTCATCAATCTGCACATGGACTTCATAATAGGATATTGCTCCCCGGGCGGTCCGCTCGCTCATTAAATCCGGGGAGACATAGATTACCTCTCCCCTGATAGGGGGGGTGGATTTTCGCTGGAATGCCGCCAGCTGCACCTTGGTGGGCTGTCCTTTTTTAACACTGATAATATCCTGGGGCCGAACCTGGGCCTTGATTACCATCCTCAGATCCTTGGGTACAATTTCCAGCAAAGGCATCCCGGGCTGGATCACCCCGCTGTCTTCGGAATGCACCTGCATATTTAGGACGACCCCGCTTACCGGCGCCCGGACTTCAAGCCGGTGCTGGGCGTCAAGTATGGGTGTAATCTGATCTTTAAGGTCAAAGATCAGATCGGTCACCTCCCCGAGCTTTGATACGGCCGCATCCCTGTACTGGTTCTCCATATCCACAATACGGAGTTTATGTTCCTGAATCATCTGGGTAAACTGGGCAATATCTTGTTTTAATTTACCTTTTCGCCCCCGGTATTCGGAAAGGCTTCGTTCAAGTGTAAGGATATCGTTTTTCCCCATGTACTTTTCCGCCAGCAACGGCCGCTTGCCGGCTAAGTCCTCTTCAAGATTCAGGATAATTTCGGTCACACTTTTCAATTCCTCCTTGGCGCCCTCAATCCTGTTTTTCGTCTGACTGATCTGGGACTGGTACAGCTTTATTTTCCCCTGCAGATCCGAACGCCTGGACACGAAAATATCTTTTTCAGTGGAAAGAATCTGGACAACGTCCGGGTCGCCTTTCAATTCATTCAAGGCGTTGGGCCAGGAAATTGACGGTTTCATACCCGCTTCGGCCCGGAGTCTTGCCGCCTCAGCTTCCTTGGCCCACAATCTGCCCTGGAGCAGTTCCACATTGGAACTGACCTGGGAACTTTTCAGCTCAATGAGCACATCACCCTGGGTGACTTCGTCCCCCTCTTTTACAAAAATCTTATTGATGATCCCGCCTTCAAGGTGCTGAACCATTTTTCTTTCACCAAGCACATTCACCACGCCCGGGGCAATCACCGCCCCCTGGAAGGGAAAATAAACGGACCAGACCCCAAGGCCGCCGAAAAAAAGGATAATAACCAAAAGTCCTGCAATGATATACTTTGAGGGGTTTGTATTTAATACTGAATTTTTTTCCATTTTTATTTTTATACTCCTGCCGCCTGCTGGGACTGTTTATTGTTGGCAAGCTGATTTAACACCTCTTTACCCGGTCCGTACATGGCCGTCTGTCCTTCCTTGATCACTAAAAGCTTATCCATGTTCACTATCAGATTGGGCCGGTCCGAGACCACAATGGTGGTCACATTTTCCTGCTTTAAATTGTTAAGGGCAATAAGCACCATCCTGAGCCCCAGGTCATCTAGATGGGTATGGGGTTCGTCCAGAATCACGAATTTGGGGTCACCATAGAGGGCCCTGGCCAGGGAAATCAACTGTCGCTGACCTGCCGCAAGGTTTTTCCCGGTGTGATCAATCCGGGTTTCATATCCCTGGGGAAGCTTTAAAATCATTTCATGGACCCCGGCCCGCTGGGCGGCGTCAACAATTTTTTCAGAATCCACCTCCTCAAACCTTGAAATGTTTTCCGCCACACTTCCGGGGAACAACTCAGGCGTCTGGGGCATATAGCCAAGGTATTGCCCCAGCTCCTTTTCGGGCCACTGGGAAAGTTCCGCCCCATCCAGCCTGACCTTTCCGGCCAAAGGCGGCCAGATGCCCAGCAGCACCTTGCAAAGACACGTTTTTCCCGATGCGCTGGGCCCGAAAACACCAAGGGTTTCACCCGGCTCGAGCGCCAGGGAAATATTATATAAAACCGTTCTGGAATTAAGAGACAGGCCGACGGATTCTGCCGAAAACCGTCCCTCAGGGGCCGGCAGGGAGAGTTTGGGTTTGGCTTCCTGGGTGTTCACAAATTGCTTCAGGCGCTTATAGGCCGCCGAAGCTTCAACAGCGGTTTTCATATTCAACAGGCTGCGTTCATAGGGATAAAAAAGCCGTGAAATAATGATCACGCCGGCAAAGATCCCTCCCCCGGTAATTTCGTCGGCAAAGAACACAAACGCCCCGGTGGTGAACACAGCCACCACCACCGTCATCTGAAGCAGCCGGATAACCGTTCCAAAAACAGAGTGAAACGCATCTGCCTCCGACCTTACCGCCAGGGTTTTTTCGTACCGGGTTCCGTATTGCGCCATGGCCGCCGAAAACATGCCCAGCCCTGAAATCAACGGGGCGTGGCGAAGGCAGTTACCGGCAAAATCGGCACCGGCCTGGAACATGACATCGGCCACGGTGTAGCGTTTTGTCTCAATTCGTCTAAGCAGAAGCTGAAACAGGGTAATCAAAAAGACGCCGCCAATACTCACAAAGCCCATCATGGGATGTATAAAATAAAGGAGCGCCAGGTAGACCAGCACCCAAGGCAGGTCCAGGACATTTAGAAGATGGCCCCTGACAAAGGCGTCCCTTAACAGCTCGAGATCCCCAAACCCCCGGGTATACCCGGAACGCTTAATTCCTGCGGCATCCGCCTGCATGCTTTTAAATACATAAGGCATCATTTTTTGGGCCAAATCATTGCCGACCTGCCCCAGCATCCGGGCACGAAAATAATCAACCAGGGCCATCATCACAAGGCAGATCATTATCCCGGTAGCCAGGGTAAAAAGACTGGCCGTACTGAAGCTGAACAGCACCTTGTCGTAGATGACCATCATATAAATGGGCAGGGCAAGATAAATCAGGTTCACACAAAGCCCGAAAACGCCTGCGAATATAAAATATTTTACCCATGATTTAATTATGTGTTGCATTCCCGCCTCCCATCAACTGTCCAAAAACCTCATCCCTGTCTCCGAATCTGACCTGTTGTCCTTGTTGGAGTACTAAAATTTTATCCACCGTATATAAAAGGTCCGGCTTATGTGTAATCATAATTGTTGTGGCACCCATTTGTTTAAGATTTTTTAATGCTTTGATCAAGGCTTGCTCCCCGGCCTCATCCAGGTTGGAATTGGGCTCATCCAGAATCACCAGTTTAGGGTTGCCGTAAAGGGCACGGGCAAGGCCGACCCGCTGGCGCTGTCCCCCGGAAAGGCTTCGGCCCGCCTCCCCGATATCGGTATCATATCCCTGGGGAAAAGTTAAAATCACCTCATGGGCACAGGCGCGTTGTGCGGCCTGAAGAATCTTTTCCCCGTCGACCGCCCCCATTCTGGCGATATTGTCTTTTACACTGCCGGCAAACAGCTCCACATTCTGGGGCAGATACCCCAAATATTGGCCGATATCATCATTGTCCAGCTCAAATACGTTTTTGCCGTCCAGTTCCACCACGCCGCTGTCAGGTTTCCACATCCCTAAAATCATCCGGCACAATGAGGTTTTACCGGCACCGTTAGGCCCGACCAATCCCATGATTTCCCCAGGTTTCAACGCAAAATCAATATGACTGAGCACCTGGGTGTCGTTTATGGAAAGGCTGATATCCGCCACATCCAACGCGCCGGTTATGTCACTAATGGTTTCCGGCGTTTGTTCAGACGTTTTTAACAATGCGGCTAAATTATCATAGGCGGTCCTGGCGTCGGAGGTCTGCTTCCAGGCGGCAATGGCCTGGTTCACCGGCGCCAGGGCCCTGCCCATGATAATTGAAGCGGCAATGATAACGCCTGCATCACTCTCGTTGGCCAGCACCAGGGTTGCGCCAACCCCATATATGATGACCTGCATGAGAATGCCGAAACTCTGGCTGATCGACCCCAGGATATGCCTGACATTACCGGTTTTGTCGTGGATCTGAATTTCCCGGTCATTTATTTGGCAATATCTGTCGGCGGCATTACCGATCATCCCCATACTTTGAAGCTCCCGGCCCGTCCTGAAACTAGCTGCGACCCACTGCTGTCCTTCATTCTTTAACAATACCGCCTTGGCGGTATCTTTTTGGGTCAAGCCCGACTGCAGCAACCCGATGATAAAGACGACAACCGCACCGCCTGTGGCTGTCAGGCCAAGCAAGGGATGCACCAGATAAATGATCCACAGATAAATAAATATCCAGGGCAGATCGAAAAACGCAAAAATGGAATTACCGCCAAGGTAATTGCGCAGGGTATTAATGTCGTTAAGTCCCTTGGTGTACCGGGCACTGTCGGCCCGGCACATGTCCTTGAGCATTGCCTTGAGTACCCGCCGGCTCAACAATTTATCCAGCTTAATCCCGGCCCGGACAAGGAGGCGGGACCTGCAGAACTCAAGCAGTCCGAGAGCCACAAGGGCCGTTAAAGCGATGGTTGTTATGGCATAAAGCGTGGGCATGCTGTGATTCGCCAGGACATTACGGTAAACCGCCAGCATGTATAAAGAAAAAGTCAAATGCAGGGTGTTGATAAATATGGAAAAAAGCCCTGCAAATACAAAATATTTAAAACAGGAACGCAGATAGCTAATCATTGGGCCACCTGTTTTCCGGACAGTTTTTCAAACACCGCATCCTTTGGACCGAACATGGCAACCTGTCCGTTGTTCATGACCAGCATCTTGTCCATGGCGTGCAGCAGTTGGGGTTTATGGGAAACCATGATACAGGTACAACTCCGGCGCGCTTTTATGTTCAGCAGTATATTGACCAACAGCTGCTCTCCGTGTTCATCCAGGTTTGAGGTGGGTTCATCCAGGACCAGGAGCCTGGGCTTTCCATAAAGGGCCCTGGCTAAGCCGACCATCTGTTTTTGCCCTCCGGAGAGTCGGACGCCTTTGTCTCCTTCAAGCGGGGTTAAAAGCCCTTGGGGAAAACTGTCCACCAATCCCCGTATACCGCAGACTTGTACAGCCTGTTCGACCATATCCATATCTACTTGACCCAGCCTTGCGATATTTTGGGCCACAGTTCCCGGGAACAGTTCGATCTCCTGGGGCAGATACCCGATGTAACGCCCGACCTCCTCCTTATCCCAGGAAAAGATGTCTTTCCCGTCCAGATAAACCTTGCCGCCAAAGGCGGGCAAAATACCCAGAAGCAGACCGCACAAGGTCGTTTTGCCGGCGCCATTGGGTCCGATAACTCCTAAAAGTTCTCCAGCCGGCAGGTCAAAAGAAACCGCTTTGAGCAATACCCGGTTGGGAATTCGATAACTGGCAGCGGCAACACTGACATGCCCTTTGGGTACCGGCAGCGGCATGCCGGAAACCTGTCTTTCAAGTATGGCTGAAAAGGCGCTTAACCGCAGGTAGGATTCCTTTGCGGTGGCCGTCATGCGCCAGGAGGACATGAACTGCATCAAAGGACCAAATCCCCGTCCCATGATAATGGACCCTGCCACCATAAGCCCCACATCAAACCCCTCTTTTATGGCATAAATAGCGCCAAAGCAGTAAATCAAAACCTGGACCACGTTCTGCAAGGGTTTGATCATGGACTGAATAGTACCGGCATAATAACTTGATTTTGTCTGATTTATCATCACCCGGTCATTTTTTTCAACAAACCTGTCGGATATATCCCCGATCATTCCCATCCCATTGATGACTTCAGCATTTCTCATGAAAGAGTCCACAAAACGGTGACTTTTGCTATTCAGTTGGCTCGCCTCTTTCATGCTTTTTCGGATAAGGACTTCCTGCAATATGCTCAACCCGACCATAATAAGGGCGCCTGACGTTGCAATGATGCCCAGCACCGGGTGAAACAGATAAACAAGCGCCAAATAGAAAGGGGCCCAGGGCACATCAAACAGCGCATAGATGGCCGGCGTTGAAAAATAATTGCGCAATACGTCAAGATCGTTCAAGCCGCTCTGGTAAGCGCGCTGACCGTTCAGCACAGATCCTTTGACCATACCTGAATAGACTTGTTCCCTCAGCCCCAGGCTTAAATCCTGGCCTGCCTGGGCCAGCAGCCTGGACCGCAGATATGAAAAACACCCGAGAACCGCTACGGCCATAAAAGCCACCACCGTAATGTTTTTAAGAGACAGCGGACTGTAGGAAACAATAACATTGCCGTATATGGTGAACATATAAAAAGGAAACGTTAATTGAAGAATATTCACAAAACAGCTTAAAAGCGCGGCAAAGGTAAAGTATTTTTTCCACTTTTTTAAAAAGGCAGCCATGGGTTAAATTCGATCACTGCCCCCATTAAGATTCATCTCTTTACAGAAGTTTGCATCAATCTCTTTTTTCGTCCACAGCGCAGGATCTTTTTCAGGTGATACATCCTTTTTTGTTTTGCCGGTGGGGTCTATGGAATCAAACAGAACATAGATACCCAACAGCACCACAGGACCGAAAATAATATAGAGCAACATAACATCAATGGCGATCATCTGGCCGGTACCCACTATACGTTCTCCTTTTAGAAACAGCTTGAACCTGTTTTTTTTGTGTCATTCAAATCAAACGAAAGAGTCTAATACAATTTTACAAAAAGTCAATGATGCAGGCGACCCAACAACCAGTTTCTAATGTTATTCTCGCACAAAGGCAAGCAGGATGGATAAGGCAAATCTCCAATAATTTTTATTTTTTAATTTACCACGAAGATCACGAAGGGCACGAAGAGCTAATATCTTCGTGCCCTTCGTGATCTTCGTGGTAAAAAAGCACCGCAGTAGAATTGCCGGCGACCCAAAAACGACTTGCAATTTTCCCATGTTTATAGGAAAATTTGTCGATTTAAATCTAATCATTGCAGGAAATACCCATGATCATAGTTATTGACTTCGGATCCCAGTTTAACCAGCTGATTGCCCGGCGTGTCAGGGAAAATAATGTATACTGCCAGGTGGAACCGGCGGATATCTCCCTGGAAAAATTAAAGGAACTTTCTCCCACAGGCATCATTCTTTCCGGTGGGCCGTCATCCATTTATGAAGAAAACAGCCCGACCATAGATGCCGGTATTTTTGACTTGGACGTCCCCATTCTTGGTATCTGCTACGGCATGCACTACATGGTGCATACCCTTGGGGGCACCATTAAACAGGCCGGCAAAAAAGAGTATGGCTTTGCCGAACTGCGCATTAATCCAGGCAACCCGTTGTTCAAGGAGATGGATGACAGCTTTCAGTGCTGGATGAGTCATGGGGATTCTGCAAAAGTCCTGCCCCAGGGATTTGAAATTACGGCCCAGACGGACAACACCCCCATTGCCGCCATTGCAGATTACTCAAGAAAGCTGTTCGGTCTGCAATTCCACCCGGAAGTGGAGCACTCCATTAACGGGGCTGCCATGATCCGCCATTTTCTTTTTGATGTCTGCGGATGCGAGCAGAACTGGACCATGAAATCCTTCAGTGAAGGTGCCATTGCCCAAATCAAGGATGCGGTTGGAGACAAAAAAGTGATCATGGGCCTTTCCGGCGGGGTGGACTCTTCTGTTGCCGCCACCCTGATCCATAAAGCCGTGGGAAAACACCTGCACTGCATTTTTGTGGACAACGGGCTTTTACGTCTGAATGAAAAAGCCCAGCTTGAAGTCAGCCTTCTGGCCAATCTGGACATGAACATCAAGTTTGTGGATGCCCAAGAAAAATTTTTAACCGCACTGGTCGGGGTTACGGACCCCGAAAAGAAAAGAAAAATCATCGGTAAACTTTTCATTGATGTCTTTGACGCCGAGGCCAAAAAGGTGGAAGGTGCCCAGTTCCTTGGCCAGGGCACGTTATACCCGGATATCATTGAATCCAAATCCGCTTTTGGCGGCCCCACGTCGGTCATCAAATCCCACCACAATGTGGGGGGGCTGCCCGAAGAGATGAATCTCAAACTCATTGAACCGTTACAGCTGCTGTTCAAGGATGAAGTAAGAAAACTTGGCCTTGAACTTGGCATCAACGAGGATCTTGTCTGGCGCCAACCCTTCCCCGGTCCAGGGCTTGCCATCCGCATTTTAGGGGATATTACCAAAGAACGCCTTGATGTTCTTCGCAAAGCTGATGACATTCTTATCCAGGAAATCAAACAGGCCGGCCTTTACCGGAAACTGTGGCAGTCCTTTGCCGTGCTTTTACCGGTAAAAAGTGTCGGTGTCATGGGAGACAAACGCACCTTTGCCAATTGTGTAGCCATTCGTGCGGTCACATCCAATGACGCCATGACAGCGGACTGGGCCAAACTGCCCCACGATCTTCTAGGAAAAATTTCCAACCGCATTATCAATGAAGTGGACAATGTTAACCGTGTGGTCTTTGACATCACCTCAAAACCACCCGGCACCATTGAATGGGAATAGTATTTAGTTTTGAGTAGTGAGTAGTGAGATTTAAAACACGCTGTTCCCCTCACGACTCAATACTCATGACTCAATACTTACAAAAAAAATATGAATGAAAACACACTCGGGGACTACCTGAACCCGGAGGATGATGGGTCACTTGAGGATGATAAGCCGGTCATTGGGGGTGAAGTTTTCCAGCAGGAAGCCAACACCCTCAAAATAGAAAAATTATCCCAGCGGGTGACCATCATCTCCGTGATCATCCCCTGCATCATCATTGCCATTCTGGTCTTTGTATATTTGGATATCACCGAAAAGGTGGTGGATGTGGACCAGACCCAGGCAAACCAAATGGAACAGGTGTCACAGGATCTTGAAATCAAGCTCAATGCTTTGGATGTGCGCATTGCCAAGGCCACCCACGAGCTAGATGAAAAGCTGACAACCCTTGAATCCAAACGCCAGGCCCTTGAGAACCAGACAGCAAAAATGTCAGCCGCCAAGGTGGATCTTGAAGCCATGGAAGCAGCCCTTGCCAAGCTGGATAAACGAATTAAGGCCAATGCAGACCAGGACAAGTCCACCCTGGCTGCCATGGAACGTATTAACCAGCAGCTTGTATCCACCATTGATAAAAACAGTTCGAATTTCAAAGCAGTCTCCGCACAGATCAAAAAAGAGTTCCGCCTGTTTAAGGAGGAGTTTGACGCAAGGTTGCTTGAATTGTCCGCCTATGAACAACGAATTGCGCAATTAGTTAAGGACACAAGCCTGCTGGGGAAGAAACTGGATGCATTGGAAAAAAATACGGCTGCATCCATAGATAAAAAATTGGACAAAAGATTGGGCCTGCTTAGACAGGATCTTGAAAAGCAGATTGCTGACGTCAAAAGGCGTGCAGACGCTGCAAATTCAACAGCAAAAAAGGCAGCGGCGGCCAAGGCTGAACCGGCACGTACTAAACCAGCAGTCAAGACAGCATCTGCTCCTAAACACCCCCCAAAAAAATCCGCCACCACAAGATCCTCAACGTCCACCCCGACAACACAGACACCGGATCTACCGGTCCATAAGGTGCCGGGGACCTGGGGCATTTCAGAGCAGGATCTTTCCCACTAACAGCCATGGGCTGTTTTATATGAAACTAGAGACAAGATACAAGATACAAGAGGGCGAAGCGCCTGCGGCGCCCATTTTAGCCAGCATTGTTGGTGTCTTTAGTTTCATTGTTTGTTGTGGGCTTGCGGCCCATGTAGGTTATATAAAAACATGAGCCACGCCCCGCCCACCAGCGCACGTATCCGTGAAGAACATCTGCTGATCAATCATTGCCGGGATTTTTCTGCGGCGTATATGGGAATCAAATATATTGGCAGGCAGGCAGTTGATTATCCGTTCAGTATCACCGAGCAAACCTTGGATGCGCTGTTCTCTGTATTTGAAACCACCAGGTTTAAAAAGGCCAAACAAGCCTTTTTTTTATATCATGAGGCTGCCTGCACCCTGGTGGATATAGGCAAGACAATGGAGAACGAAACGACCCGGACCATTGTGCCGGATCTTATGTCGCTTCTGATGCAAAGTTCAGGAAACCGGCTTCGGGCACTGAGTCAAGCACTTGGCAGGCTGGCGGACAATCGCCCTGTACCGGATACACCCTCTTTTTCAAACAATCTAAAACCACTGGACATTGATCTTGCCGGCCTTGCTGAAAATTTTACCCTCCCAGGGATGACATTGCCGGTGGGCACACAATGGACCTGGAAGGGCAGAAGCCTGATTGCCCGGGCAGGAACAAAAATCCTGGGCGTAATCAAATTTGCCACAACCCAAGACAATATCAATGAAATTCACCAAGAAGCGGTCTGGATGGACTGGTTTTCCAAAAATCCTTTGGGTTCTGAACACCTTGTTCCAAAACCGGTCTGCATTCAGGACAGGTATCTGTTTAACATCACGGATGAACTGCCTGAAGGTGGCCCGGGAACCATATGCGGGACTTTTTGCATCGTCTTTGTCCCCTGCCCGGGGTATTATGAATACCCCAATTTAAAAGGTACGGCCCGGGAACAAATTAAAGCATCGTTTTTTAAATCAGCCCTGACCTTAGGCCGATTGTCATCCCAGGGCCTTTTCCATACTGCGTTAATCCCCTTGTTCCATAACCGGGTTCAGCAAAACCGAAGAAACGACAATGGCAGATATTTGTGGGAACATGCCGGGCGTCTGGATCAATGGCTGGACTCCAGCCTGTTCCCCAATTTTGCCGCATCCGGTTTGCGGGATTTTGAACATATTGTCTGCCGGACAAAACCGTTGGATCTTGAACATTATACCGGGGAATACCTGCTCAGTTTTATTCTGGTGGCAGGTTCCTGCTTCAGAAACAGAGCCCCGCACAGACGGGGAACAGACAACACGCAGCCCCATGTGGACACCCGGGATCTTTTTTGCCCGGACCTGTTTGAATCACTTTTGACAGGCGTATGTGAACACTATTTCAAAGGCCTGACCGAATCGGAGACATTTGACCCAACACCATTTAATATACCTGCGCTTATTGAAAAACTCATAAAAAAAATGGGGCTTGATGAACACATGCAGGAGGCGTTACGGGTACAGGATCAGTTAGCTATGGACGATGACCAGTTTGAAAAATTCCTTGCGGACCGGGGTGTTACCGTTATACCGGCTAAAGGAAAAGAAGAAATTATACTTTTTACCGGCCCCCATCTCGGCGACTTCAATCAGCCCATTTCCATACCGGAACTCATTGAATTTCTGTTCAAATTTTCTGCATTCTGCGTGGCTGCCTGTTTTTTAAGAAAAACATCATTTCGGCCTTGACCATCGTTTGGTCCAAACTGTAGGGGCGGATTCCATATCCGCCCCCGAACAGGGCAGATATGGAATCTGCCCCTACCCAATACATGGCCGACAGGGTGATCGAGGCCATCATTGCACGCGCAATTTATCCCCGGGATGAATGATATGTTTCTTTGACAGCTTGTTAAATCTACGCAATCCGGACAGGGATATATTATATTTCCCCGCAATGGCGGAAAGGCTTTCCCCGGATTTCACCACATGGAACTTTGAAGAAGATAGCTGCTTTTTAACCAGCGCCTTATAAAGGGGGGTAAATTTTTTGTGAAACCCCTCATCCTTTCCCTTGGGCACAAAAAGTGTGGCTGTGCCCTTCTCCAGATAATACCCTCGAAGCTGGGGGTTATAATCCTTAATGGTTTTGAATGAGACTTCACAGGCCGTAGCTATCATGGATAAAGGCACATCACTTTTGGGGGAGAGTTTGATTTCAGAAAAGGTAAATACCGGATAAAGATCCTGGGGCTCAAGATGAAATCCATACGTTTCCGGGTTAGACATAATAAACTTAACAGCAACCATTTTCAGGATATATCGTTGGGTTTCCAGGGGCAGGTAAAGGGAAAAAAAATCCCGGGTATCCTGGAGTTCTATCGCCTTGCTCAAACCATACTCGCCCATATTATAGGCGGACATGGCCAGCAGATACGAGCCAAACTCTGAATAAAGATCTTTAAGATAGCGGCAGGCCGCCCGGGTGGCGAAAAACATGTTTCGGCGTTCATCGACTTTTGAATCAATGCGCAATCCGTATTTTTTACCTGTGCTTTTGATGAACTGCCAGTACCCAACCGCGCCTTTATGGGATTCTCCATGGGGCAGGAGCGCACTTTCCACAATGGGAAGATATTTTAAATCCAGGGGCAGGTTTTCTTGCTTTAACACGCTTTCGATGTGGGGAAACCACCGGTGGGCCCGTTTGAGCCACAGCATCACCTGGGGACGGTTCCATACCGCCAGCATCATCTCTTTTTCAAGCCGCTCTCTGACTTCGGGATCTGTAAAAGGTATTTTTTCCCCGCAAAGGCGGACATCACCGGAAAAACGAACGGCTTCCACCAGGGTCGGAATATGGGTCCTTACAATGGGTGGCCCTAATCTGGGTGGTTCGGATTGAATTGATTCAGATTGGAGTGGTTCAGGTTTTTGGGGACCGAATTCCTCTTCTGCCGCCAGTGTTAAGTGTGCGGAAAAAATAGCCAGAAAAACTGTGAAAATAAAAAATCGTTTCATCATATTTGTTTTTTTTTGTGTGGAAGGTTAACGCCTTAGCTTCCCGGAATTATGAAACCGGTTAGAAAAATTATAATTAATAATTACATTTCACAATTTAAAAATCAAGACTGGAAAAATTGTATTTTAACTGCTTAACCCTTTAACTTCACTACAGTAACGCTGATGTTTTCCCAATGGGGGTGCCGGGTGTTTTCAAATGCCATGTAATATGCCATAATAGCTGATCTTAATTTTTAAGGATCTTAAATTTTTAATGATCCTAATTTTTAAGGATCTTTGGAGAAATGAATTAAAAAACGGTTGGTGTCTTGATTTCCTTTATAAAAAAGTTGGTTCTTGAAGCCGGTATAATCTGCCTTGAAGGCCAAAAAAACTTGACGTTCCATGACCTTGAATTCAAATCAACAAAAGATATTGTCACGGAAATAGACAAAAAAGTTGAAGCATTCCTGGTCAAGGCGATCCTTGCCCGGTATCCTGACCATGGTGTGCTCGGAGAAGAGTACGGAGCTGTCCAGGCAGAAAGCGAATTCAGGTGGATCATTGATCCCATAGACGGCACCACGTCTTTTGTCCATCGGCTGCCCTTTTACAGCATCAGCATTGCCCTTGAAAAAGCGGGAGAGCTGGTGCTCGGCGTGGTCTATGCCCCTGCCCTGAACCAGCTATTTTATGCGGAAAAAGGCAACGGTGCATTTGTGGGTGACACCCCCATCCATGTCTCTAAAACCAGGGAACTTGACAACGCGGTCATGGCAACGGGGTTTGCGTGCCTTAGGGCGGGCCTTGAAAACAACAATCTGCCGATTTTTAATGAGATTGTGCCTAAACTTCGGGACATCCGGCGTTTTGGGTCTGCGGCGTTGGATCTTTGCTATACGGCCTTGGGCAGTCTGGACGGATTCTGGGAAATGAATCTCAATGTTTATGATATTGCCGCAGGGATAGTTATTTTAAAGGAAGCAGGCGGTGTAATCACGGATTTTACAGGCGGCCGTCAATTCCCGGAAAAAGGCATTGCGGCGGCAAACAAGGATTTGCACAACGAGCTGATCCGTATTCTGACAAAATATTGCGCTTTATAAAAACTTTATACATTATGGACCCATGAAATTCATTTTCGCTTTTATATTTATTTTAAGTCTGACAGCCGGCGGCGCCTTTGGGTATTACAGCCATTACGACTGGATTGGATATACTATTGCCTTCGCTGTCAGCGGGTTTATCGGTTCCAGTATCATTGCAATACTATTTTCATATCTGTATCTTTTTCAAAAAGACAGTGTTGAGCACGCCCCCATGCCGCCGAAAAGGACAATCAATCACCAACAGGAAATAAAGAAAATAAAAAGATGAATATCCAGTGGTATCCCGGCCATATGCTGGAAACAAAAAATCAGCTTAAAAGTGCCATTGCCAGGGTGGATGCCCTGCTTGAAGTGGTGGATGCAAGGCTGCCGTTATCCAGTTCAAACCCCTTTTTAGAGCGAATTGCCACGGGGAAAAACCGAATAAAAGTACTGAATAAGGCGGATATTGCCGACCCGGAGACGACACATGCCTGGCTGGAATATTTCAACCAGGAGATTAAACTGCCTGCAGCAGCCATCTGCGGGACCCGCCTGCAAGAAGCCTCACATGCCTTACAATCACTGGTAGCACAGGTAGACAGAAACAGGGCAAGGAAAACCAAAGTCATGGTGGTCGGTATTCCCAACACCGGGAAATCCACGATCCTGAACACCCTGGCCGGCCGGAAAGTGGCAAAGACCGGGAATGTACCGGCCGTTACCCGGCACCAACAACGCACCAGCCTTAAAGGCAACATTGACCTTTATGATACCCCGGGTATCCTGTGGCCGGTGATTGAACCCAGGCAGCGCGGACTTATTTTGGCCGTATCCGGGGCCATCAGTGATACAGCCGTTGACTACCATGAAATCGCCCATTTTGCCGCACAGCTCTTACTGGAAAGATACCCGGCCTGCCTTGTTGAGCGTTACCCGTTTTTAAATCCGTTGCCTGGAGAGCCCCAAGCTCTTATCGAATCGGTGGGCAAAGCCAGGGGATGCCTTAAAAAAGGCGGATATGTGGATTTTCAAAAAGCATCACAACTTATCATAAGAGACCTTAGATCCGGCAGGCTTGGCCGGATCAGTTTTGAAACACCAAAGGATATCAACGAGAACTATGACACAGATCAATAAACTTCGCCACAGGCTTCGGGCTTTACTGCTTGTTGCCGCCTTTCTTTATTGCGCAACACTTGGCCATGCACAAATTGCCGAACTGACTTTTCAAAATGAGCAGTCCCAACAGTGTATTGCCATTATCAATGCCCTTGAACGGGATCATTTTACCGGAAAAAAACTGGATAAAAATATGTCTGTTCTGGTATTTGACCGGTATATCAAATCCCTGGATCCGGGCAGGCATTTGCTGACCCAGTCAGATCTTAATGATTTTCGGCCGTTAAAACAGCTGATGTATAAATATCTAAAAACGGGAAACCTTGGACCGGCTTTTGAAATTTTCAACCTTTACCAGTCCCGCAGTGCACAGCGCCTTGAATATATTCTCGAACTGGCCAAATCCTGGCAAGCCCAAATTGATTTTACCAAAAACGAAACCCTCGTCATTGACTATGACCATAAACCCTTTATCCGGGACACGTCAGGCCTTAAGCCCCTGTGGAAAAAAGAACTGAAAAACCACATCATTAATTTGAAAATAAACAAAACCCCGGATGACGAAATTTCCGAAACCCTGGAAAAGATTTATTCCAACCGGTTGTCCCGCCTGTCCCAGACACAGTCCCGGGATGTATTCCAGATTTTCATGAATGCCGTCACCATGTCCTTTGACCCCCATTCTCAATATTTTGCCCCGCGCGTGTCCGAAGATTTTGACATTCATATGAAACTGAGCTTAGAGGGCATTGGGGCTGTGCTGCAAAACGAATATGAATACACAAAGGTGGTCCGACTTATTCCCAAAGGTCCGGCAGACAAATCCCAGAAACTTGCACCCGGGGACAAAATCATCGGCGTGGGCCAGGGCCGGGATGGCGAAATAAAGGATACCATTGGCCAGCGCATTGACGATGTGGTCAAACTAATTCGGGGGCCCAAGGACACCTTTGTGCGGTTAAAAATCATTCCAGCCAGAAAATCCAGTGGAACCGCCACCATCAGCATCAAACGTGATAAGGTAAAACTTGAGGAACAGTCAGCGCAAAAAAAGGTAGTGGAACTCACCTCAAATGGCCGGAGCTATAAGCTGGGCATCATTGAAATTCCCAATTTTTACATAGACTTTGACGCCTTTCACAGGGGCGACCCGGATTACAAAAGCACCACAGGCGATGTAACAAAACTGCTGACGCAGTTAAAAGAAGAAAACATTGACGGGTTGATTATTGACCTAAGGGACAATGGGGGGGGGGTCGCTTAAAGAAGCCAATGATCTGACAGGACTGTTTCTTAAACATGGTCCCACGGTACAGGTCAAAACAAAATTCAGGGTATCGCGCCTGTATGATAAAGATCCAAAGATTGTTTACACCGGGCCGCTGATGGTGCTCATCAACAGAATGAGCGCATCGGCCAGTGAAATTTTTGCTGGTGCCATCAAAGACTATCACCGGGGCATTATTATGGGCACCCGAAGTTTTGGCAAGGGTACGGTTCAAGAACTCAAACCTTTGGGGGATGGACGACTGAAGATGACTTCGGCTAAATTTTACCGGGTCTCCGGTCAAAGCACCCAGCACAAAGGCGTTGAACCTGACATCTGGTTTCCCCAGCTATACAGAACCAAAGATACCGGCGAAAGCGCCCTTGACGGCGCCCTGCTCTGGGACCATATCGATGCCACCCGTTATTCAGCATATATGTCTTTGCAGCCCATGATTGAACCGTTGGACGATGCCTATAAAAAACGGGCTGAAGAGTCTTTTGGCATTAAATATCTCACCCAACGGATTCAATTGGCAGAATCATTGAGTGAACAAAAAAAACTCTCCCTGAATCTGGCGGAACGCATAAAAACAGACGCTGTGTTTAACCAAAAAGAGCTGGCCCTGGAAAACAATTACCGGAAACAGAAAGGGGAAAAACCTCTGGCAACCCTGGATGACATTGACCCGGAAAAAGAAGAGATCAAAGAGATTTTAACAGACCAGGCAAAATACATTGCTGCAGATTTTATTACCTTAAGCCGTAAAACCGGATATAACTGGCAGTAGCATCTGATTTTTATATGAATGCATGACCATGAACAAAAAACATATACTGCGCATTGCTGTTTTTTTTTCGGTAACCGTGACAGCCTGCGCAGTAGCTCTGTTCTTTGCAATTACCCCGTTAATCAACACGGAGCAGGTTAAAGGGCGTCTGACTAAGAGTCTTCAGGACAAAACCGGCATTGACATCCGGTTTAACCAGTTAGCGTTTACCTTCACCCCCCTGCCGGGTTTTAGCATAACAGACATATCTGCACGGTTTGACCAAACACACCAGGTTACAGTTAACAAAGCACTGGTGGAACTGAACCCGGTCCAGCTGCTTAAATTAAATACGGTTGTGCGGCGCATCACCCTTCAATCCCCTCAACTGATCGGTAATAAAACTGTTGCCGGGGAAAGCAAATCCACAGCGCCACCGGATTTTGCCGCATCTGTACAGAACGGATTTAACCGATTGCTTGAGCTACCCTTGGCAGACACGGATCACCTGGATATTATCGTAACCAATGCCCGGTCAAATTATTTTAACAGCATGGACTGCCGGGTTCTGATGACAGGCCGGACACGGGCTGTGAATATCAAGGCGCAGATATCAGGACTTCGACTGGAAACACATCATATTCCAACGCTTGAATCCGCACTCAAAGGCCGAATAACAAGTCTTAATGTCCCACACCTGGCAGTGGATTGCCGCCATGATGAAAACACCTTTCTTGCAGGCACTCTGAAAATCACATCCCTCCAGGCATATCTTGAAACACCTAAAGACCACTGCATTGACGCAAGGGAACTCGACCTTAAATTTGCCCTGTCAAAATACAGGATGACCGCACACCTTGCCCCTTTGGAACTTATTTATCCCAAAGGACGTGTTGGAATGGATGTATCCCTATCCACCGGACAAGAGGCATCAATTATTAAATTTACCGGGGAGCATATTGATATCAGCCAGGCAAGACAGGTGTGCCTGCCGCTGCTTAACGGCCTTCAAACACCACAAACCCTGTTTGACATACTCAGGGCAGGAGCCGTCCCAAAGATTACAGTGGGGTTTAAAAGCAAAGACAGGCGTCATCTGTTCGAAGCAGAAAACCTTTTTATAAACGGTTGTGCAGAATCCGCCACAGTTAAAATCCCCCATGTGCCTGTCATGGTTCACAATGCCTCGGGCTGTGCAGAAATGAACGACGGGGTGCTGAGCATTCACCCTAAAGGCGGCCATGTGGCAAAAACCGTTATCACCGGTGGTGACCTTGATATCAATCTGATCGATCAACATACCGTCCCATTTTCAGGCAAATTCCCACTGAAGGTCGATTTAGCAGAGCTTCCGGCAACGCTTATCTCCCTGTTACCGGATACGGCACTTGCCCGGGAAATGTCAAAAATATCCGGTCTGAAAGGTCGGGCAGATGCGATTCTTGAGTTGAATCAGACCCAAGCCCACAAAGACCTGGATGTCAAGGTCGAAGCAAAAAATATCCAGGCACAGGGGAACTACCAACGTATGCCGTTGCCCATAACTATCGACGACGGCTCTTTTCTTTTGGATGAACACAAGATTGTCCTGAAAAACATATCAGGTGCTATAGGAAACAGCAGGCTATCAGATCTTAATGCCGTTTTCGATACCACGGGTCCCGTACCCATGAATATAAAAAATATGGCCGCCAATATTGTTTTGGAACAGGTGGCACCACTGGTGGATCTTTTTCCCGGGGCAAGGAAAAAGCTTGGCCCGGTTAAAACCTTTTCCGGAATCATGGACATTAAAAACCTTAGGATTAAAGGGCCCATGTTCGCGCCAGGCCTGTGGCAGGTTCACATGACGGGCCGGGTAAAGAGAGGCAATGTCATATTTTCCAACAGGACCAAAAGCATATCCGATATATTCTGCAAATTCAATGCAACCCCTTCAACAATAAAACTGTCGGAAATTGCTTGTAACATTCAAGAAGTCACCTGGCTTGAAAAAAATATTTCACAGGATTATACCCAAAGTATTGTCCTGCCCCTGGCATTGACACGGGGGCAGTTTGTGAAACAGCCAGAAACCTGTATGTTTCAGGGGCAGTTACTCACGATCTCAGGTGCAAAGATATCCTTCACGGCAGGCGGTCCTGCCATGAACAAAATAACCATTTCAAAATTGCAGATACTGGATGAAGAAAGAACCCAAGCTGATGTAATATTTTACAAACAACCGGATATGCCGAAAATTAATTTTTCCGGGAAACTGGACACCACGACACTGGAAAATATGCTCCACCCGGATTCGCATCTTTACCGAAAACTTCGGGCGGTGACCGGTGAAAATGCGTTAATTATTTCAACAGATAAAACGAGCAACATCACCATCACGGCAGACACGCTTAATATAGATCCCATTTTTTCCCGGAAAAAAACAGCGTCACCTTATCGTTCCCCGGGCCCGCCGCGCCCCCTGATAGAACAGAAAGAAATTTTTTTTAATGTCAACACATTGGGTTATGACCAGCTTGTATATCAAGGGGTTCAGGCAAAGGTAATACTTTCTCAACCGACCACGAATATACATATTACCCATGCACGCCTTTGCGATCTTGACCTTTCAGCCCGGATAACCTTTAATCATGCTGGAGAAATCCCTAAGATTTCAACTCACATTTTTTTGAACACGGACCAGGCAAAAGAGGTGTCGCTTTCAATCGGTTGTATAACAGGAAGTCAAAGTGTTATTAAAGGAAGTTATACACTTAAGGGAGAACTGTCCGGCGTTGCACAGACGCTGCCCCAGGTAAAATCCAAACAAAACGGACATTTTAATTTTCAGGCTCAGTCCGGACGTATATTTAAAGCCACGCTACTTTCCAGGGTTTTATCAATGCTCAATATTTTAGGAGACACCGACCTGAGGCAGCAGGGGTTCGGATTTAAAACATTTACGGCCAATGCAGAGGTAAAAGAAAGCGTGGTGCATATAAAAAAAGCCGTTATTGATGCAGATAATATGGCCATCATAGCCGAAGGATGGGCAGATCCGCTAAATGATTCCCTGGATATCATCTTTCTGGTGGCCCCGTTTAAAACCATTGATACCATCATTAAACATTAAACATATTCCGATTGTAAATACAATTCTTGACGGCCGCAACACCTGGTCTTGTATCGTTGAGAAACACCCCTGCCGGCCAGGGCCTATGGAAAAATGTCACGCCCAGGGAGTATCAGATCCCACGGTGGTACCCCCTGAGTGTTCAGACATGGCGGGCTCCTTGGAAAAACCTCTATGAGGTCAGACAGTTCAGGGATGGCGGAACAGGAACACACGTTGAAAAATCCCTGTCCTCTGGTAACCGCCTCAAGCATCTGGATATTAATAAAAGCAACAAACAACAGACCGGTAAGGCTGACCCCGCCGGCGTCTTTGATGACGTACGCCGTGCAAGAACCTGCGGAACTGATCAAACCGAATGCAGGCCTTACCCATGTTGACCATGAGTGCTGCTTCCCGGTCCATTTTCTTGAATCTCAACGAGCATGTGAATAAATGTCAGATGGGCAGTGGAATCTTTGCCCGGCACCCCCCGTGACATATTTTCACAAAAATTTAATCTGCCCTATTCCGCATATTCGGACTTTCATATATAAAATGACTGTTGAAAAAGCATACCGAAAAGCCTTGGGGTATCTATCAAAAAACCCTAAAACCATACGGCAGATGAAAGAATATTTAATGGATAAAGGATATGATGCCGACATTATCGAGCAGGTCATTGTCCAGTTGTCAAACTTTAATTACCTCGACGACAAAGTTTTTGCACGCCAGTTCATTGAAAGTCGAATCCGTTACAAACCAAAATCCGTATTTGCCCTTGGGTTTGAATTGCGTAAAAAAGGCATTGAACCGGCACTTGCTAAAGAACTGTTAGCTGAATTTAAAGACGAGGAACTGGCATTAAAGGCCGTTGAAAATAAAAAACAGGCCTGGAGCCGGCTGGATGAATCTGAACGTAGAAAAAAAATGACTAACTATTTGCGATACAGAGGATTCGATTATAGTGTGTGTCAGACGGTATGGCGGATATTTCAAGCAGACTCCTAAAGAAATACACTGCCCATGACTACATATTTTTTTTCACAATTTAACACTTTATTTACACAATTATTACTAAATTAATTTCATAATATCTGAAAAATTTCATATTGATCCTAACAAAAGCAAAATGGAAATTTTATTATTTATTCGCGATTATCGTCGCTTAGGACTTAGTACTTAAAATAGAGTTCCAAATACTATTTTGGGTATGAATATTGCTTATTTTATGTAAGTGGCAAAATAGGCAAAAAGAATATATTTAACACAGAACGCTGGGAATTAACCTATGGTTGGCAGAAAAAGAACCATCGAACGTCGAAAAAACAAACGATATAAAGCGGTGGAAGGAGCCTATGCGGCCATCAGCCCCAATTCAAAAAAAATTGGTCAAATCATCAACATCAGCATGGGGGGATTGTGTTTTAAATATATAAACACCGAAAACAACTCAGAAGAACCTGTAAATAGAAACCAAGAGTCTATTTTCTTAAGCAGTATGGGCTATTATGTCGGGGATCTTCCCTTTCAGACCATTGCCGACTATGAAATAACAGATACACCGTCATTCAGTTCAATGAAAGTCAGAAAGCGCCATGTCAAATTTACCGACCTGTCGTTTAAACAGCTGTTTGACCTGGACAATTATCTGAAAAACAATGTATCAGAACAAATAAAACCGCTTCAGAATCAACAAAAATCCTGAATATTAGTTAATAATATCTGTATTTATCCGTATTTCAGCCTTCTCTTTCCGGGTCGCCAACCATTGTGAATAATAGTCTTGTTGTTTTCGGGCTTCAAGCTGCAGCTTAACTTTCTCAAGATTATCGGTAATGGCAGCGGCATCAGGTGTCTGTTTTTCCTTCAAGCCGATAATGTAAAATTTCCCGGAAGCTTCAAGAACTTTTTTATATACAGGATTTTTTTCATCAAGGGTAAAGGCGGCTTTTGCAATAGCCTCTGATCCGGTAATACCAGGAACAACAGCGTCATTGCGGGTAAACATCTTACTGGATTCAACCTTAAGGTGGTTGTCACCGGCAATTTTTTCGAGACTTGTGACATCACTTCCTGCTTTTTCAAGCATTGACGCAGCGGTTTTCTTAGCTGCCTGTTTTTGCAGACCACCCGTTAAGTTAACGGCAATTTCATTTTTTACATCTTCATAGGCAAGCAGTTTAGGGTCTATCTGCTCAAGCACATGTATCAGGTAATAATTATTTCCGATTTTCTTGACTTCACTGATCTCATTATCAACCAGGGAAAAGGCTGTGGTGGCGAACTCACCAGGATCTGAAATACCCAACCCTTTAAGTTCGGTTCCCAAGGCAGTAAAGGCCGGCGTATTTACAGGCTGTTTAGCTGCAACCAAGGCAACCTGCTCAAAGGAATCACCATCAAGCACGGCATCATAGGCATCCTCAGCCTTATTATATGCCAAATCTTGAACCTGACTTGCAGCCAGTTCCTTTTGAATTTCTACCTTGGCGATCTTAAAAGGCGTCATGGTTTCAGGTGTTTTATCCGTCACCTTAATAATGTGCCACCCGAAACGGGTTCTTACGGGCTGAGAGATATCACCTGGGTTCATGGCAAATGCGGCATCCGCAAAGGGTTTCACCATACTGTTTTTGTCGAACCGGCCAAGGTATCCGCCACTGGCGGCAGACGGTCCCTGGGAATAGGTCTTGGCAAGTTCTGAAAAATCTTCTGCCTTGACCGCTTTCTCATAAACGATTAAAGCCTCTTCTTTGGCCTTGGCCACAGTCTGCTCATCCGCGTTTTCATTTACCCGTATCAAGACATGACTGGCTTCAACCTGTTCCGGCGTGGTAAAACGAGTCGGGTTCTGATCGTAAAAATCCCGAATCGACGTTTCATCAATTTTAACCTGGCCCTCAAAATCCTCCGGTGCAAACACAAGGAAGGCTACTTTGCGTTTAGGTTCAGACATGTACAAATCATGATGATCATCATACTGGGAACGGATCTGCTCTTCACCGGCAGAGATATCAGAAAACGTTACCGGATCAATCAACACATAGTCAATACTGGCTTTTGTGTTATTAAATGAATACCAGGCTTGGGCTTCCTGGTTTCCTACGGTTATGCCATTGATAACCATGCGCTGGAGCTTAGTATTCCTGATGGTATTGCGCTGCATCGCTTCAAAGGTTTCAGGGGTCATGGCGTTCTGTCCAAGCACCCGCTTGTACAAATCCATATCAAAGGCACCGTCTTTCTGAAATGCCTTGACGGACAACAGATCCTGTTTAAGTTCCTCATCAGATACAACAATTTTTAACCTCTGGGCCTCAATTTCCAAAATCTTTTGGTCAATCAGACTGTTCACTGCATGCTGCTTAACATTCAGCGACTTTATCAAGTTATCATCCAAAGAAGAACCGAACTGTTGCTGAAGACGCTGGATCATGCGCTGATAGGCATCACGGTATTCCGAAAACGTGATGGTGTGGTCATTAACCGTGGCCACCCGATTGTGCTTGTCGGCGTTCATACTGCCAACACCTAAAAATACAAACACAATAACAATGATACCCAAAAAAAACTTTATGATCCAATTTCCCGTATTTTCGCGAAGGTAACGCAGCATTCCTGTATAACTCCTTGACCCTGTTCAGTTTATTGGAACTTTCATACAAGCAGCCATGGGTTGATCTGGTGTATCAACACCTAGTCCACCCCCACAACAAAGCATGACAATAACTTAACAACTTAATTGAAACTTTCATATAAAAAAGTATGAAATACTATCGTTTCATACCAACTTGTGTCAATAACTATTCTATGCCTGCAATTTTAATCCATTAAAAAAAGTTTTTTTTTATGTTGACACGCCATGCCGTTTCTATTATACATCTACCCACTCTTTCGTGGGGCTGTAGCTCAGCTGGGAGAGCGCATGGCTGGCAGCCATGAGGTCAGGGGTTCGATCCCCCTCAGCTCCACCAAATTAAGAAATCAAGCCACTGTTTTTACAGTGGCTTTTTTTATTAGTCTATCCTTCCTTCGACATCCAAACGTTCTCCAAATTTTTACTATTTGATATTACTGATCATATTGTATATGGGCTCATAGCACTTGTATTAAAAATTCGAAAAAAAGGGGAGATTTTCCAAATCCCTTAACCATGTCCAGACTCTGCAATCCGCAAGCGCAAGACAGCAAAACGGGCTGCCCTGAAAAAGGCAGCCCGTTTTAAAAAAAGGAGGGAGATTTTGCGCTGGTTATAATCTATCAATAATGGTTTTCACCATATTGGTCGCAACAGCAATTAATCCAGCGTTAAATAATACGTTAGCACCTGAACATGACCTGAACATGACACCAGCATTATCAAATGATAATTTTCCATGACCCTTAAACCCCAAAAACGTCACCATCAGTCCAGTTTGACACCAAGAGCCCTCAGGTCGCTGTCGATTTCAACACGGTTGAACTCCTTTCCCGGCCGCCATTTGCCGCCGTTTTCAAGCGTGGGAATCACCCAGTCATCACCGCCGTTAACCTCAATGACCTGCTGCACCACGTCATCGGGTGCTGATTCAATATCAACATACTTGAAATCAATATTTTTCTGCTCCAAATAAGAAACGGTCTGTGTGCAATGGGTACACCATTCAGCCCCATAAACGGTTAACATGACTTTTCTCCTTTCTATTTTTCAAACCGAACCACAAATATCTGAGAATTACCCCGTCTAAATAGCATATGGGCGGTCTGTCCTTTCTCTATCTTACGCATCGCCTGGGTATAGTCACGTGTGCCGGTAATTTTTTTATGGTTTATTTCCACCAGCAGATCTCCGACTCTCACGCCGGACATTGCTGCCTGGGAACCCGGATCAATCCGGATCACCACAAGCCCTTTAATGGATAAAGGATAGCCAAGCTGATCGGCTAAATCCTTATCCAATGTTCTAAACATAAAACCTAACTCATCAAAGTTATTGAGTTCTTCTCCAGACTGGAAATCTTCTGAGCTATCCGGACGTTCACCAAGTTTAACCGTAAACGTTTTAGTTTTTCCCTGGCGAACCACCCCAATATCGACCTTGGAGCCCACCTTTAAATTGGCAATGGTCATAGTCAAATCCCTGGATGAGCTGATTTTTTCATCCTCAACACTGATGATGATGTCCCCCTGGCGGATGCCGGCCTCATAGGCAGGATTATCCTCATAGGCTTTTGCCACGTAAACACCTTGATCCGGATCCAACTTATAGTATTCACTCATCTCCTGGCTTACATCCTGAATGGAGACGCCCAACCATCCTCTGGATACGCGCTTGGAATCCTTAAGCTGATCGATGACACTGGTCGCAAGATCCGAAGGAATGGCAAAACCAATGCCCTGGCCGGATTTAATAATCGCGGTGTTGATACCGACCACTTCACCGTCCATATTCAGCAACGGTCCGCCGGAGTTACCCGGATTAATGGATGCATCGGTCTGGATAAAATCATCATAGGGACCGGAGCCGATGATCCTGCCTTTGGCTGAAATGATGCCCGCGGTCACAGTCTGCTCAAGACCAAAGGGAGAACCAATGGCCACAACCCAGGAACCGACCGGAGCATCCTTGGAGGAGCCGAATTTCAAGGGTTTAAGCCCCTTGGCATCAATCTTTATCAATGCAAGGTCTGTTACAGGATCTACGCCGATAATCCGGGCATCATATTCCTGGTCATCATGAAGGATCACCTTGACCTGGTCCGCATCTTTAATCACATGGTTATTCGTTACAATGTATCCTGCCTTATCAATGATAAAACCTGATCCAAGGCTGCTTTCCCTACGATTTCTCGGCATACTCCTAAAGGGACTGAAAAATTCCTCTATCCCCGGCTGGTTGCCGAAAGGGGACCCGAAAAAATGCCGAAAAACCCGGCCGCCGCCTTTAATTGTCTTTACGGTCTGGATATTAACCACACCAGGCTTGGCGTGTTGCGCCAGTTGTGAAAAATTTGCCGGAATCATCCGGGGCTGTGCACCTGACAGTGCGGGAAAAGCCAAAAGGCCAAAAAGCATCAGACATGCAGTAATAATTCTGATTTGTCGATCCACAGGTCTCATTTTCATACCTCCGTTAAAAACTATAATATTATTGTATTTCATACGCTTGCTTTATGAACACATACAAAGAATAAAACACAAAGATAATTTTTAAATGATCTTAAAATTACGATGCGGTAATGTTACGATAAAAACACTTCCCCCATTTTCACAGGGTTGCACTGAAATTGAGCCCGCGTGCTGTTCTATAATGGTTTTGGCAAGGCTTAAACCAAGCCCTGTACCCGGTGTTGTCCGGGAAGATTCTTCCCGGAAAAACCGCTCAAAAATATTTTGACGGTTTTGTGGATCAATACCGGGCCCGGAATCTTGGACCTGAATTTCCACCAGTTCTTTGCCGCAAGCCTGCAGCGTCAAATGGACATGGCCTTTTTCAGGGGTGTATTTAATGGCATTGTCAATCAAATTGGCAAAGGCACGCTGGAGCATGCCGGCATCCCCCTGTATCCACAACGTCTTATCCACCTTCTGGGTAAAGGTAATCTGCTTATCTTCGGCCAAGGGCAAAAACAAATCCCAGGCGTCAATGATCATGGCACTTAAATCCACGGGTGCGCACTCAAAGTCAGCCTCCCCGGCCTCGGCCCGGGAGATGACCAGCATAGTATTGATCATATCCAGCAGATGATCGGTTTCTTCAATGGTGTTCGCCGCCATGGTCCGGTAGGACTCGATATCCCCATCAGTCTCCTGAATCAAGGCCAGTTCCGCAAATCCCCGGATCCGGGTCAGCGGACTTTTAAGATCATGGGCAATATTATCAGACATCTCCCGCATACTTTTTACCAGAGCAGAAATTCGATCCAGCATCCGGTTGAATGTCACAGCCAGAAGATCAAGCTCGTCCCGGCTGCCGGATTCCGGAACGCGTTCGTTCAGATTGGATCCGGTTATGGTGCTCGCTGTCGCCCTGATGGCCGCAACCCCGTATAGTGCCTCCCGGGATAAAAACATGCCTGAAACAGCTGAAAATAAAATAACAAACCCCATGGAGATGGAAAATATTTTTTTAAAACCGGATAAAAACCGGGAATATGCATTCATGGCAAGGCCGGTATGCAAAATAACATTGGAGCCCACAAAGGTATACATCATTCTGGCGTTCTGTTTCTGGCCTGCAATATGAACCGTATTAAACACGGTATTCCGGGACGTCATCAACCGGTCTATCATTTCCTTGTTTATGCGGACATCTTTCCAATAGGACATGGATGAGGAGGCAAAAACTTCGCCTGTGGGATAGAGCAACCTGAAAAAAATCTGCTTTTCCCCGGCAGCCTGGGCCTCAATGACTGCCAGATTCTGGGCACCGACAATCCCCCCCCGGCTGATGACCGTACGAAAATAACCGGCTTTGTCTATCAGTTCCTGGTCCACCTGATTCATAATGGTCTGGGTGGCAAGAAAATAAAACAGGCCAAACGCCACACAGGATGAAATGGAAAAAATACCTGCATACCATACGGTCAGACGAAAGGCGATACTCCTGAAAAAGCCAATGCGGAAAAATTCAGGCATCTTCTGCCTTTAATACATACCCAGCCCCCCGGACCGTGTGGATAAGTTTGCTTGAATAGCCCTTGTCAATCTTATCGCGCAACCGGCAAATTCGGGCTTCCACCACATTGGTCATGGGATCGAAATTATAATTCCAGACATGTTCCATAATCATGGTTTTCGAAACCACACGCTCCCGGTTGCGTACCAGATATTCCAGCAGGGAAAATTCCAGGGGCTGCAGCTCAATAAAATCATCCCCTCTTTGGACTCGACGTTTGACAATATCCACACTTAAATCCGCATAGGACAGGGACACCGGTTCGGTGCTGTTCCCGGCACGCCGGATGAGTGCCTGAACCCGGGCCAGCAATTCTGAGAAAGAAAAGGGTTTGGTCAGGTAGTCATCCGCCCCGGCCTCAAGACCCTTAACCCGGTCCCCCACCCTGCCCCGGGCGCTAAGTACAATAATTGGGGTATTTTTACCACTGGCCCGCAATTTTTCTATCAAGGCAAATCCATCCATGCCCGGCAGCATGATGTCGATGATCAGGGTATCAAAATCCGCACCTAACGCCATATCAAGACCGTCCGGGCCTGTACCGGCGATATCCACGGCAAACCCGGATGACTTTAGCCCCTTTTCAACGAACTTGGCAATCTTTTCATCATCCTCAACCAAAAGAAGTCTCATGATATTGTCATCCTAAATTTAGGGGTAATATTGATAAATGCCCTGCGGCCGGGCACCTCAAACCATAGCTCTTTTCTGTAATGATTCATAAGTTTTTCCTTGGTACGTTAGTTTATTGTGTTTAGTTGATGGAAATATTATTATACCCTGTAGAAATTAATCAATACCGGGGCTATTTTTTCACTTCTTTGTGATAACATAATTTTGTTGAGCTACTCTAAAACGCAAAAAATACGTTATCCAATTTCCCTTGCCCCTTATCGCAATTATTGGTAGGAAAATTTTATGTTGATAAAACAAAATATTATCAAGCAGGCCGCAAAAGCCACCGGTATCACGGAAAAGGATCTTGCAACTTTTTTCACCGAAGGCCAGGACCAGGTGTACCGGCCCAATGAATGGATATTCCACGAATCAACGCCCCGAAGATGGGCCGGTATTATTCTTGAGGGAGGCGTTGAACTGGTGCGTGGACTGCATGGATCTTCACGCAAAGTTGGGTCGATGCTTGCAGGGTCCATGATCAGCGAAAGTGCTTTTCTGGGGGATGACACACACGTCAATGGTGCGTTTACACGAAACGGTGTGACAATCTGGCAGATATCACGGGAAAAAATTGATGTGTTTAGAGAAACCGAGCCTGATTTTTTTTATAGGATCGTTTCCCGGATTGCAGTCAGCATTAATCGACGGATGCGCATACTTAACGATAAAATTTTTCAAAACAAGAAAACTGATGACATGGTCACAAGCGGGTTTCGCCTGGAACATGACTCCCTGGGAACACGTGACATTTCCAATGATGTATATTATGGCGTGCAAACCCAACGCGCCATGGAAAATTTTGCCATCTCCGGCATACATATAAATAATTTTGAACACATGGTCGAAGCGCTGGCCATGGTCAAAAAGGCTGCGGCCATGGCTAATCATGAATTGGGCACGATTGATCAGACCAAAATGGAAGCCATAGCCCAGGCCTGTGATGAAATTCTGTACGGCAAACTGCACGACCAGTTCACTGTTGATATGTTTCAGGGCGGTGCCGGCACCTCCACAAATATGAACGCCAACGAGGTGATTGCCAATCGCGGTCTGGAAATCTTGGGTTACAATAAAGGCGAATATCAATATCTGCATCCCAATGATCATGTTAACTGCTCCCAATCCACCAATGACATCTACCCCACGGCAATAAAGCTGGCGGTACTGCTCGCCAAAAAAAATCTGGTACACGCAATGGAAAAACTGCGCAATTCGCTGGAAAGAAAGGCTGAAGAGTTTAAAGACGTATTGAAGATGGGACGCACCGAAAATCAGGATGCCGTTCCCATGACCCTGGGTCAGGAATTCAGCGCCTATGCGGTTATGATTGACAGTGCCATCAATTCCATCAACCAGGCAGCCGAGGCATTTCGGGATGTGAACATGGGGGCAACAGCCATTGGTACAGGCATAAACAGTCCGCCAGGTTATGCCACTCTGGTAGTTAAAAAGCTTACCCAAGTCAGCGGGTTTCAGTTGCGAAGGGCCAAGAATCTGGTGGAGGCCACCCAGAATGCCGGCATTTTTGTCCACATGTCTGCCAATCTCAAACTTGCGGCCGTACAGATTTCTAAGATCTGTAATGATCTGCGCTGGCTCTCTTCCGGTCCCCGCTGTGGCCTGAATGAAATTAATCTGCCTCCCATGCAGCCAGGATCTTCAATTATGCCGGGCAAGGTAAATCCGGTTATCCCGGAATTGATGAACCAGATTTGTTATCAGGTTATGGGGTACGATACGGTTGTATCCATGGCAGCCGAAGCCAGTGAATTGGAACTGTGTATGGGCGAGCCTATCATTGCCTTTGATCTGCTGCACGGCATGATGATTCTTAAAAACGGCTGTATCACACTGGTTGCACGTTGCATTAACGGCATTGAAGCGAACCGTGATATATGCCAACGTTATGTTCAGACCAGCATTGGATTGGTCACCGCGTTGGTTCCGGTAATCGGTTATGAACAGTCAGCGGCCATTGCAAAGGAAGCGCTCAAAACAGGCATGAATGTATATGATCTGGTTCTGGACAAAAAGGTGCTTACCAGAGCACAACTGGATGACATGCTACGCCCGGAAAATATGACCGACCCCAGGGAAATTTAAACGCCTGAAACCTAAATATCTGATGGGGTCGGATAAAAAACATCTTTTCACTCTTGACTAAAATAAGTCACGCCTTACATTATATCCAACGACATAAACGTCGTTAGTTAAATAATAAACCAATTTTAGACTGAATATATATTATGAGGTGATAAAATGGCCGAAAATAAAGTTGAAGATTATGTTGAAAGCGACCACGAAAGAACTGAAGGTCATGAAGATACCAGGCACTTTACCTTTGAATGTGAAAATCCCGATAAACACCTCGGATGCGACCCTGGAATTGATGTTGCCGGATAGCTATCACTCTTATTAAAGGGCTCAGAAAAAACCTAAGTTACTTACATTGAGGACCACCTAAACAAAAGGCTACCGACGTAAGAACGGTAGCCTAACATATACTTTCCAATGAAAATTTAATAATAAGGAGGTATAGAAATGGGTGTGAAAATTTCAAATTCAAAGTTTGTATATAATGGTAAAAGTTATTTTCGTGGAGGTAGTGAAGACGTTAACTTTGTTTCTTATGGAGAAAAAAAAACACCAATCAACAGACCTAACTATTTGAGTGTTGCAGGAACTGTAAGGCCTAAGAATATCTCGTAAAGATAAAAGTTACAGGACCTTACGACATACAATGGGAGAAATACTCTGATAATGAGGTGAATGTAGGGATAAAGTACCTAACTCTTGCTGGTGGAACAGTTGGCTTTAGTCGTGAAGCAGCAAAAAAAGCTGATCTTAAATTAATGAAGATAACTATTGGAGAAAACCAACTCGAAAAACTTCTTTTTCTAATGAATATGCGAACACAGCACGGCGATCAATAGAAGAAGAAGGGAATGATGGGCGAATTGTCAGCGCCGTATGGGTAGTAATGGAGGCGCAATTAGCAGAAATTATTTCTAACAGTAGTTCGGTATCTGCCGATGTACCTATCGCTAGGGATTTACTTTAGATCTTGGGACGTCCGGATCATTTTGGTTCCTGAAGGTACATCCTTTGCCTATTTGCCATAAGGTAAAAAAGTGGCGAAAAGAGAAAGGCGAGAAGTTGTCAAGGAGTTGGAAGACGACATGCAAGGGTTGACCATGCATCATGAATGACCCAATTTAAATCGGTAAGGAGGTGGGGTTCATTTTGGACACCGCCCCTTTATTCCCACCAACAATGAAGGCCCTCCTAAACGAAAGCCCCCCGACAGGTGCAAACAATTTAATTACAGGTCGAACAGGCGAGTGCTGATATAACGTTCCCCAGTGTCACATACTATAAAAACAATGGTTTTCCCCGTGTTCTTCAGGCCTGTCTGAAAAGCCGCATGAAAGTTGGCGCCAGAGGATATACCGCAAAGGATTGCATATGACTTGGCAAGGGTTCTGGCGGCATTTATGGCATCTTCTCCTTTGACCGAAAAAATTTGGTCGACCAGCTCCCGCTTCAAGTTAGCCGGGACAAATCCTGCGCCAATACCCTGGATAACATGAGGCCCGGCTTTCCCCCCCGAAAGTACTGGTGATTCAGCCGGTTCCACGGCAACGGACATAAAATCCGGGCGTTTACCCTTAATATATTCCGTAACCCCGCTTATGGTGCCGCCGGTACCTACCCCGGCCACAAAAATATCAACCCGGCCTTGTGTTGCCTCCCAGATCTCCGGCCCGGTGGTGGTCCGGTGGGCAGTCGGGTTGGCAGGATTTGAAAACTGGTCGGGCATATAGGTATTTTCGCGGGTTGCCACCACCTCGGCCGCTTTGTCCACGGCACCCTGCATGCCAAGGTGTCCCGGCGTCAGAATTAATTGTGCCCCTAAATGACGCAACAATTTTTGGCGTTCCAGACTCATGGTTTCCGGCATCGTCAACACAAGCTTCAGCCCCTTTATGCAGGCCACAAACGCGAGAGCAATACCGGTATTCCCTGAAGTTGGTTCCACGATCAATGTATCCGGTCCGATCTGTCCACTTTTCAGGCCCGCCTCAATCATGGCAAGACCAATCCGGTCCTTAACGCTGCCCAGTGGATTGAAATACTCCAGTTTGGCAAACAGGTGTGCCCCGCATTTTCGGGAGTGTGTTTCCAGATAGACCAAGGGAGTATTGCCGCAAGCCAGGGTAATGTCGTTAATCGCCTTCACTTACCGCCTCCTTTGTTTTTAATAATCAGGCGGGGCTCTTCCATAAAAATTTTGGTATCTGCCGGAATAGAGTGTGTGAGCCATACGTTCCCCCCCACAACAGACCGTGCTCCGATAATGGTGTCGCCACCGAGCACGGTGGCCCCGGAGTAAATAATTACATCATCTTCAATGGTGGGGTGCCGCTTGGCCCAACGCAACTTTTCTCCGGCATCTTTAGGCAGGGACAACGCACCGATGGTGACATTCTGGTAAATACGCACATTTTCACCGATCACAGATGTTTCCCCGATGACAACGCCGGTGCCGTGGTCAATGACAAAGCGCTCACCAATGGTGGCACCCGGATGAATATCAATACCGGTCAGGCTGTGAGCCAGTTCCGACATGATCCTGGGCAATTGGGGGATATCAAGCGCATGAAGGATCTTGGCGACCCGGTAAACCGTGATGGCATACAACCCTGGATATGAAAAAATAATTTCATCGTGGCTTTTAGCTGCCGGATCTCCGTCATAAGCAGCCCTGACATCGGCGGCCAATTTTTTACGCAGAACCGGAATCTGTTCGATCACCGTGAACGCAGCCTCATTGCCCCGCCGTTCACATTCCGAACAAACCCTGTTAAATCGTTGACAATCATGGCGCAGTACATGGATGATCTGCCTGGAAAGGATATCGTAGAGCCGTGTGATTTCCCCGCCCATATGGTAGGTTTGGTTGACGTTATCTATTTTTTCAGTTGAAAAATATCCAGGGAACAAAATATTTCTTAATTTTTCAATCATATCCCCGACTGAGGTGGAAAAATGAATTGGTTCATCACCTATGTGGGCAAAGCATTCAGGATCATCCAATGTATTGATAATCCGTTCAATGACCCCGGTAAGGGCCGATCTTTGCTCATCCCGGATCGGTGTGCCCACATATCTGCATAAATCTTCTTTTTTATCCGGCAGACTCATTTTGTCTATCCCCCTGAATAGTATCAAACAATTTCAAAAATACATCACATTTTCGGCACATTTCCATTTTCTTTTCCCAGGATTTATGGATTTTCCCCCCGCATCGGGTACCGTTGACAAACCAGCACATATCTCCGGATTGGAATTCATAGGCCGGGCATTGTCTCATCTGCTCTTTCGGGCATTTTAAAAGCTCCCAACATGTCCTTTTCTCCCCGGTTTGCTGCAGGGTGCGAGAAAGAAGGAAATATACCTGTCGTTCCACATGTCCGGGAACTTTACGCCATCCCTGCTCATAGCTGTGTATTGCTTTGATGGATACACCTAAAAGCTGGGCCAGCTCTTTCTGGGTGCGGCCTAAACGAGATCTGAATATTTTAAATTCATGCCTATCCATAGGTTGTTTCCACAAAATGCCACAATGTGGTGGTTGTCAAACATTCATAAAATAGTTGAAGGGATTATTGACACTGCATCGTAAAATGGGTGACTGAAATTCAAAGAATCCGGGGCATTTGTTTTGATGGGATGGGCTCTAACGTCGGCCGCTGTAGGGGCAGGCCCCCGTGCCTGCCCTAACGAGGGCAACCACAGGGGGATAGGTTGTTTCCACTTTAAAGCCTGCATATTCACAATCACGCGCCCCTTACTGCCGCCTGTTAGCATTTTGTCAATCCGCTGGTCCAGCTCATTGAGCGTAATCTCTTCCACAACCGTTTCCATTTGGGTGATCTGCCATTCCTTTGAAAGCTTGTCCCAGGCCTTTCGCCGAACCGCCATGGGGCAATTCTGGGAATCAATCCCCACCAAAGTGACACCACGGAGAATAAAGGGGTAAACATTAATGGGCAGATCCGGAGAGGCAACGTTTCCGCAGGTGGTCACCACGCCGTTGGCGCTTATGGATTTAATAGTGGTGGCCAGGAGATCACCACCCACAGCATCGATGCTTCCGGCCCAACGTTCGGAAAGCATTGGCCGGCCGCTGGTATCCACGGCATCCTCAATGGCAATGATATGCTGGGCGCCAATGGACTTCAGATAATCGGATTGATCTGTTCTACTGTTAACGGCAGCCACGGTATAGCCCTGTTTGGCCAGAATCGATACGGCAATGCTGCCGACACCGCCGGTGGCCCCGGACACCAAAATTTCACCATGCTCCGGCAGCACACCGTGGTTAACCAATTGCAGTATGGACAAGGCGGCTGTAAATCCGGCCGTGCCGTAGCACATGGCCTGCCGCAGGCTCATGCCATCGGGCAGAGGGACCACCCATCCGGCAGGAACACGGATATACTGCCCAAAGCCCCCGGCCGTATTCATCCCAAGATCGTAACTGGTGACAATGACCTGATCACCGATTTTAAAGGCAGGATCCGTACTTTCCTCCACTACACCTGCGGCATCAATTCCGGGTGTATGGGGATATTTCCGGGTAACGCCCTTATTTCCACTAGCCGAAAGCGCATCCTTATAGTTCAGTGAAGAATAATGAACTTTAACAAGCACATCCCCTTCAGGAAGATCCTTTATCTGCCGCTGAACGATCTCACGGCTATATTGTTTATTCCCTGCTTCCGAGACAACCATGGCTTTGAATGATTTTTCCATCATCATAAATCTCCTTTAATTAGTGTTTGGACTAAAACTCACCCATCTGCGGCGTTGCATATGGACAACTTTTCGTCCAAACACGAGTTTCCGTTCAGGCTATATAATTAACACTGCCCAGGGGGCATTTTATGATATGCACAAATTATCAATATATGCAGCAAGGGCCCCCATGGCCTGATCCAAATTCGGTTTGGACTTGTCCGCGGTATACATGACACAGGCGCCTAACAATCCGGAGAACACAACCTCAACCGCCCCATCAATATCCACGCTGTCTTTCAGCATTCCGGCCAACCGTTCCTGCTCAAGGAAACGCCTGAGCATGGATTTAAACCGACCAAACCCCTCACTCACCTCGGCGGCCAGATGGGGGCACTGGTCACTGAGTTCCACGGTCAGATTGATGAAAATGCATCCGCCCGGGAAATTAGCGCTGTCAGCCAGGTAATGGTCTTTATAGTTCACCAGAATATGTTTAATTTTTTCCACAGGCCGTTCAATGGTTTCCACACCGGCCAAATTCCGTTCACGCCAAATTTTGCGGGCCTGGCGCAGCACGTCTAAAAACAATTGCTCTTTGTTTTTGAAATGATTATAGAGCCCCCCCTTGGATGTACCCACTGCATTTATAATGTCTGCCGTTGATGTAACCATGAACCCTTTGGTCGAAAACTGGCGTAATGCCTCAAATATAATTTTATCTTTAAGTTTCATATTATTCCTCACCAAGAACACAAGGGAGACCGGTCGGTCTGTATTTATCATATAATAAAGCAACGCCTTGTAATTTTCAAGAAAAATATATACCAACCCCAATTTTACCAAAGTTGGAATTCATAGAGAACCATGGGTTTTGATTGACAAACATGATTGGTCAGATTATTTGTATGTCCAAAAAATCCAGTAGAAGGAAAAAGATGTGGAACCCTCTGAAGATAATTTTCTGGATGATTGTCTCTTTGTTTTTAAAAAAGGTCATACTGCAGAATGCCCAGGACAGTTGAAAAACCGAATAATCCGATAAAGAATTTCAAAATTATAGTAGCCTATGACGGTACCGATTTTTTCGGGTGGCAACGCCAGGCTGATAAACCCACCATCCAGGATGAACTTGAACGTATATTATCCATGATTCTAAACCAGGACATCAAAATTCATGGTTCCGGACGAACGGATGCCGGCGTTCATGCCCGGGCCCAGGTAGCTCATTTTCATGCAAAAACCCGTCTTACCCCTGATGTCATTCAAAAAGGGGGGAACAGCCTTATGACCTCTCCCATTGTAATTCATGACTGCCGGCTTGCAGATCCTGATTTCCATGCCCAATACCATGTTCGTTCCAAAGAGTACCGGTATTACATATTAAACAGGGAAATCCCCGCGGCCATTGGCCGGGATTATCTATGGCATGTAAAGCCGTCTTTGAATATTGACGCCATGAATCAGTGCTGTGAATACCTTGTGGGCGAACATGATTTTAAGGCCTTTGAGAATACGGGCAGTCCAAGATCTTCCACCGTAAGAACGATTTATAGTGCAAGTTGGACAAAAAAGCCTTACGACCGGCTGGAATTTTGCGTCTGTGCCACAGGATTTTTAAAAAACATGGTCCGAAATATCGTGGGAACCCTAAAAGATGCCGGTACAGGACGGATTAGTCCGGAAATGTTCAATAAAATACTCTATTCGTGTAAACGCCCTCTTGCCGGAGCAACTGCTCCGGCAAGGGGGCTGTTTCTGCACCAGGTCAATTATTAGAGTTATCTTTCTGACTCCCGGATTCGGGCCACATGAAGATTATAATAGGCAATGATGTCACGGCGGTAAAGCATACCGATAAATTTACCCGGATCATCTTCATCGACCACGGGCAGCGCATCAATATTTTTCTTTGTAAGTTTAAGCAGTACCGTGTTTAAATCTTCGGACAACGTAGTTGTAATCATACTGGATATCATAATATCCTTCATGACGACCAACTGCTCAAGCTCACTTGAGAAAAGAACCTCCCGGACATCTGTGGATGAAAAAATGCCGCATAATTCCCCTTGGTCTTTCATAACCGGAAAATAGTGTTGTTTGGTGGTCTGAAATATTTTCTTAAACTGACTGAACGGCATGTCCTGGTTCAGGCATCTGACATTCTTGATCAAGTGTTTGAGTTTTTCCACTTTTATGGTCTGAAGAATATCTATCATAACTTCACCGGCGTGAAGCGGTGAATCAACTCGAGATTTTACCTGATTTTCATAGATAGACCATTTTGTCGATAAAAGATAACACACCGAACAAACCAGAAGGCTTGGCAGCAGAAGATGATAGGAGTTGGTCATCTCGCTGACAAATATAATGGTGGATATGGGGGTGTTGGATACAGCCGTGAAAAAACCAGCCATGCCGACAATGACAAAGGCGCCTGGTTGAGTTACAACCGTGGGGATAAACATATGAAAAAACTGCCCCACTGCCCCGCCCATGGCGCCGCCGATGACAACCGAAGGTCCAAATACACCGCCGGAACCGCCGGATCCAATGGAAAAAGAGGTGGTAAAAATTTTTCCCAGGGCAAGCCCCAAAAGCACAGGGATGGCCAATTGGTTGAAAATGGCCTCCTGGGCCATGCCGTATCCAAACGCCAGGGTATAGGGCATAAAAAAGCCGATGACGCCGGTCACAAGGCCGCCAACGGCAGGTTTGATATGGTTTGGGATCTTCAGCGCCTTAAACAGGTTTGTAATCCCATAAAAAACCTTAATATATAAAACGCCGATGAGCACAAGAACCACGGCAAGAACAAGATAGGGACCAAGTTGCAACGGATTTTGAAATTTAAATGCCGGAGACTCAAAAAGCGATCCCCATCCGAAAAACAGACAAAAGGTGCAATAGGCCACCACCGAGGAGATACCTGCCGGAATGATGACCGAAGACTCGAATTCAGGATCACGGTAAAGCACTTCTGCAGCAAAAAGTGCGCCGGCCAGGGGCGCTCTGAAGATACTGCCCACACCGGCACCAATACCTGCAGCCATCATAATGCACCGCTCCCGTTCAGACAGGTTGAACCGGGTGGCCAGAAAAGAACCGAATCCCCCTCCAATCTGGGCAATGGGACCTTCCCTGCCCCCTGAACCGCCGGTGGTCAGCGTGATGGTGGAGGCAATGGTTTTGATGATTGGAATCCGTGACCGGATAATGCCGCCCTTGTGATGAAAAGCATCTATTGCGGCATCCGTACCATGCCCCTCTGCCTCCGGGGCAAAGGTATAAACAAGCCAACCGGAAACAAGGCCACCCAATGCCGGTAAAAATAATAACACCCATCTATTGAACGGTGTATCGGTGTGGGGCAGCAACAGATGTTCGCCCGCAGGTCCTTGGGGCCTGTATCCAGCCATCATATCCATGAAATAGTGCATGCCAAGACCGCACAAATAATGAAACAGAACCGCCCCAAGGCCTGACATGACGCCTATCAAAACAAAATAGAACACCCATTTGAAGGCATATTTAAGATCGACGTCACTTTTTCGACTTATATTCATTTAAAAGGGTGTTACGTTCTCAAATCATTGATCCCTGAAAGGATATTGTCAAATAAAGTTTTCACATCTTTTTCCTCCAGGCATGAAAACGCCACCCGAAGATTGTCTTCTCCAATGGAGATCAGACCGGTACCATAGTTGTTAAGCAGATGATACCTTAACTCGTCCGCATTTACACCCTTTAAATGGATACACAGGTAATATCCGGAATTAAACGGATAAACATCAAATCCATCTGCATACTTGGGGTCCTTGAGCACCTCTTTAATGGCAAAGGCCCGGGATTTAAGCAGGTTAAATTTTTCCTGTTTACAGGTTTCATAATTTTCATCTTCCATGGATTTGACAAGAATGGTCTGACTTAAATGGGAACAATTTGAGATACTGCCCCGGATGCATCCGGCTGTCTTTTTTTCTAAGGCTTCATATACCCCATCAAGATTTGAATCTGCGGCAACCGCGTAGGTGGTGAATCCGGTTCTAAAGCCCATGACATAATCTTCCTTGGTGGGCCCGTCAAGTTTAATGGCCAGAAGACGGCTCGCCTTACCGGCAATTTTGGCAAACAAAGACTGTTTAGCTGATTCCTCTTCAAAGAACAGTCCAAAATAGGCATCATCACAGGCGGCGACGACATTGGTGCCTTTTTGTGCCACATCAATGAGAATTTCTGCAACACGGGCCGCCTCTTTCTTGCTGAGCGTATATCCGGTTGGGTTGTGGGGGAAATTAAGCATGACAATGATCTTGTCATTTTGTGCCGCCTGCTCTCTGATCACACGCTCGAAATCCTCCAGATTAAAATGGGTCATGTCGTCGTCATAGGATTTGTATTCAGCAAACCGGGCACTATTACGGACACGGAAAATCATATCGTAGTTGCCCCATATCATATCCGGCATGACAATAACATCGTTGGCATTTACCCACATGTCCGACAAGATTGAAACCCCATGAGTGATGCCGGAGGTGACGATGGGCATACTGACGGACGTTCCCTCAAGTGACGGATTTTTAACATACATTTCCTTACGCCATTTTTTTCGCAGCTCAGGCAGCCCGAATGAGGACGCATAAGGCAGGTAATCATTCGGTTCAATGTTTGTAATGTACTTTGTCACCGAAGAAAGACTTAAAACGCAACTGCCCTGCTTTGCGATACCGATGGTAGCGTTGACCTTATCCGCCTTTGTCTTTGCTTCAGCGCTCTGGGTTAAAATACCTTTTGGGAAAAACAGTTTTTTTCCCATGTCAGAGAGCATTTCATGTACATGGGGCGCAGCCTGTTCAATGATGTTATTCAATTCCTGGGCAATAGGATTCATGATTTGACCTGTAAATTATAGTATTATCCAATCCAATAAATGTTCGCACCTAAAAAAAAAACCCTGCAGTCAGACCTAAGGAAGTCCAAGGAAAACTGCAGAGTTTTTACATGCATTGGATCGGTTGCGTTATCTTCGTTTGGATGCCTTGATGGGGTTAAGTTTCTGTTTTTTGGTTTCGGTGGCGGTTTTAACATGAGTGGCCATATTGCAGTTGCCGTTTTCCCACTTCAAGGCCGGATCAGGCGCAGCAGTGCAGTAAATACCGGTGGCAAACTCGGCGCTTCTCTGGCATCCCTTGCATTCATCAACGATGGGAAAGCAGCTGCCTTCGTTATAGCTACAGCCCTGGGCTGTCATGAATACACAATCATGGCCTTCTCTAACAGTTGTACAAATCATAATAGTCTTCCTGTTTCATTATTTTATAAGAAACTTTGTGTAACCTACACAAATCTTTCAGTTTTTGTTGTGGCTGCACCACGGTGAAACACCAAGTCAGCCCGTGGCTGTTATAATATTTTGTTATTTATATTTAATTTTAAACAAACCCGATCCTAATATAAACCGGGAAAAATAAACCGTCACCAACTATCATACAGCATCTGCAATTGTCAACTAATTATTTTTAATTGAATATTTGCATTATGGCATATTCGAAATTCTGTCTCTTGTGGGCATATCTTTTCTGATGTATAATATAAATATGTGAATTCTATAACCCTAACCATATCCAGCCCAATAATAGTAATCCGGGAAAACCAATGATCATAGACGATGCTGTTCAAGTTCTAAAGATGGAAGCCCAATCTCTTTTGGACCTTATTGAAAAACTCAATATTGATTTTCAAACCCTTGTCAATGCAATCTACAATGCAAAAGGACGGGTCATTCTTTCGGGAATCGGAAAATCGGGTTTAATCGGAAGAAAAATTGCAGCCACTTTAAGCAGTACAGGAACCAATGCTATGTTCCTTCATCCGGTTGAGGCGGTTCACGGGGACCTTGGTATGGTCAGCCGAGATGACATATTCATTGCCATTTCAAATTCCGGTGAAACCGGAGAACTCAACCAGCTTTTGCCGGTAATCCGAAAGGTGGGATGCAGGATTGCAGGTTTTACGGGAAAGCCTGAATCCACCATGGCGGGATTCTGCGATATGATCATAAACACCGGTGTAAAAAAAGAGGCCTGTCCCTTGAATATGGCACCGACCTGTTCAACCACAGCCCAACTGGCCATGGGGGATGCCCTGGCCGTGGCCCTGATAAAAAAGAAAAATTTTAAAAAGGCGGATTTCATGCGTTCCCATCCCGGAGGTGCACTGGGACAGCGCCTGTCAGGCAAGGTCAGCGAGCTGATGCTTGAAAAATCAGGCGTGCCTTTTGTACAAACAGGCGCCACCATGGCCCAGGCCCTTGCCTGCATGGATGCCCACCGTTTAGGCGCTGTTTTTGTTCTTGATTCAGCTGATAAACTTATGGGAATACTTACTGACGGAGATGTACGGCACTGGCTTGCAAAAGGGGGCGGTGCAGCCGACACCCTTCTTGTGGATGAGGTGATGACCCGCTCCCCAAGACATCTATCCCCCGATTCCTATCTGTATGATGCCCTTAATTTAATGGAAAAATATGAAATTACGGTTTTGCCTATCCTTGGGGAAAAAGACTGTCTTGAAGGGTTATTGCATCTCCACGATATCCTGGGAAAGGGAACTTTTAAATTTAATGGAGGGACTCAATGAAAAGTATGAACATCAACACCACCATTCCCGTTTTAGGTCCTGCCCGGATTCCATCACCCCTGATTTCCCAGGGAGTAACCCGTGATGGCAAAACCCGGTTTATGAAAGATGAACACAGAATCAGCGTTGATGTCAGGGTTGACCGTGTTCTCGGAGAAAACAAAGACAGCATACTCAGTTTTGAACAGGCAGGCCCCCGGGAAAAAATTTATTTTGACCCCAGCAAACTCAAGTGCGCGGTGGCCAACTGTGGGGGACTGTGCCCCGGACTAAACGACATTATCCGGTCGATAGTGCTTGAACTGTACCATGTCTATGGTGTCAAAAATATCTTTGGTATTCGCTACGGGCTCCAGGGCTTTATCCCTAAATACGGCCATGACCTGATTGAGCTTAACCCTCAACGGGTATCAGGTATTCAGAATACCGGCGGGTCCATACTCGGCTCTTCCCGGGGGGGACAGGATATTGGGGAAATCGTGGATTGCCTGGAACGTATTGGCGTGGGGCTGCTTTTCATGGTGGGGGGCGACGGAACATTGATGGCCTCCAAGGCCATTGGAGAAGAAATATTAAAACGTGGATTGAAAATTTCCGTGGTGGGCATTCCAAAAACCATTGATAATGACATCTTCTTGGTTTCTCGTTCCTTTGGCTTTGATACCGCCGTAGATGTGGCTACCCTGGCAATCAGGGGAGCCCATAACGAAGCCGAAGCCTATCCCAACGGTATCGGCCTGATCAAGCTCATGGGCAGGCATTCGGGATTTTTAGCGGCCACGGCGGCCCTTGCCCAAACGGATGCCAACTTTGTGCTCATTCCCGAAGAAGAAATCCTGCTGCATGGGGAAAACGGACTTTTGGCCGCTGTGGAGCGACGTCTGGCCCTAAGAAAACATGCGGTGATCATTGTCGCCGAAGGGGCCGGCCAAAATTTTTTTAAAGACAAGGGTGATGAACATGACGCATCGGGCAACGTGAAGCTCAAGGATATTGGTCTGTTTTTAAAGGCAGAAATCAATGCCTATTTTGAATCCAAAGAGATCCCCATTACGTTGAAATATATTGATCCATCCTACATCATCCGCAGTCTGCCGGCCAATGCCAATGACTCGGTGTTCTGCGGACTGCTGGCAAGGGATGCCGTACATGCGGGAATGGCCGGAAAAACCAACCTGCTTATCAGCTTCTGGAATAATAATTATGTTCATGTACCCATGGATGCCTCAGCGGGAAGGCGCAAAAAGATAGATCCAGCAGGCAGGCTATGGCAGTCGGTTCTTGAATCAACAGGCCAAAATTCACTATTTAATTTTCGGTCAGACACCATAGTTAATTTCCATAAACCGATTATCCTTTATGGTAATCAGAAACAACGCTTTGTGGGGGGTACCGGTCTCATCAAAACGTGTGCGTCCGGTGGCCCCGTCAAAAATAAATTGCCCCTGTAGAACATCCTTAAGGTCTCTGCCTGACTTAACGTCGTCGGCATTGGCTGCCGTAAACAGAATTTGGGCCGTATCATATGCAATGGCTTCGAGAAAGCCGGGGCTTTCATGGTATAAATCCTGGAAGGCCTTATCGAACCATGCGGTTTCAGGATTGGTACTGTCGGAAAAATATCCGTCGCAGATAATGGCCTTTTTATTATACCCTCTGGTCTCTTTTAAAAGACTGTCTCTGTGCCACAGATTGGTCCCTAACAGACTAAAGCCCTGGGCGTCATGGTAGACAAGTTGGGGAAGTATCAAATTAATCCTGGACACTGAATCGGGAATAAACAGTGCCTGGAAACTTAAATTCGTATCCTTGATTAAACTTTTTATGGAATCTGCAAAATCAGTTTGGCTGCCGTCATATACCTGTACAGCCGTTAATTGGCCTTCAAACTGATCAACCATCTGCCTAAATGCCTGCATATAAAGATTTCCGTATTTATTGTCCGGGTATAAAACAGCCATCCTGCTCAGTCCCAACTCATGAAAGACATAGGAACCCAAAGCCTGGACCTGCATTTCAGGGGTTATAAAATTGCTGAATATATAATCCCCATATTGCGGAAATTGTGTTTTCGTAGTCAGGGCCATCATAGGAATACCAAGGGTCTGGGCTTTATCAGCCGCTTGCCTGGATACAAAAATCGGACCCAGAATAGAAAAAACATTATCCTCTCCAAGCTGCTCCACACACATGGCAGCCTGTACGGGATCTGACATACTGTCCTTAACCACAATACTTAAATCCTTAACGCCGGCTTCAGATAGCCTGGCCAAGGCAAGCTCTATACCCTTCATGGCTTTTTGTCCGTAAAGTTTATACTTCCCGGACATGGGCAGGATGACACCTATCTTCTTTTTATTAAAGGATATGGTTTCCATACCTGCCAAAAGCTCCTTTATCTGCGCGGCCCTGGGATGATCGGGATATTTTTCAAGAAACGCATTCAAAACACTTGTGGCGTTAGCATAATCTTCCTGCTGGGCAAATTTGTAACCCGCCCAGTAGTCGAAAAGGTATTGGGGAATGGAAAGATTTTTTATGCTTGAAAATTTTTGAATCTCTTCAGGATTTATTTTTGATAAAAGCCTTTCAACATCATCAAGAATAATCGTTTTGAAAACGACGTCATGGCCGGCCCCTGGCCTTTGGGTGAGATCAAAGGCATGGTTGTAGATGAGCAGGGCATCCTGAACAGCGCCTTGATCACTTAAAATTCTGGCTTGATTGATAAGTTCAGGGACAGTTGCCTGCGTGGGCACCGGAGTGTCTACCGGCATCTGGGGTGATTTAGGAACGGAGGAAACTGGAATGGCATGTTTGGAACATCCGGTAAAAAAAGCAAGCGCCATTAAAAGACAGAAAAAAATAACAAATTTTATGTGTTTTGCATAAGTCATGAAACTACCATTTGGGGTATTGTTAAAAAAAATTATCTCAAAAAGTCGTTTGCCGTTTTAATAGCTTTTTCTATATCTTCGGCATTAATCCAGATCAATCCCTTTTCCTTTTTGAACCAGGTAAACTGGCGCTTGGCATACCTGCGGGTATCGCGTTTAAGCAACCGCACCGCCTCGTCGAGACTGACGTCTCCTTTTATATACATCCCCATATGCCGGTAACCGATGGACTGCATGGATTTCAATTCCAGGGAATAACCTTGGCTCACAAGATTTTTCACCTCCTCAAGGAGGCCCTGGGCCATCATAAGATCCACACGCCGATTGATCCGGTCATATAATAATTTTCGATCCATGTGAAGCCCAAAGGTAAGACTTTGGTATCGGTCTGATTTGAAATCATGGATCTGCCGGCATTGGGAAATGGGAACCCCTGTGGTTAAAAAAACTTCAAGGGCCCTTACAATTCTGAAGCCATCATTGGGATGAATTTTTTCCGCAGCTTTTGGATCACATTTTTTCAATTGTTCATGAAGTGCCGGACCGCCATTTTCTTCAAGGGTCTGATTGAGTTGATCAAGGGTTGCCGGGCAAGCCGGTTTCCCTCTGAACAGGCCATGGAGTAACGCCCGGATATAAAACCCTGTTCCTCCGGCCACCACAGGGACCCTGCCACGTTTTGCAATATCGGAGATGGCTTGATCTGCCAGGGCGCTAAAACGTTTTGCATCAAAATTCTCTGCCGGATCAAGGAAGTCAACCAGGTGGTGTATGGCGAGCTGTCTTTCCCTTTCATCGGGTTTGGCAGTCCCAATATCCATATATTTGTAGATCTGCATAGAGTCTGCACCAATGATTTCGCCATTCAGTTCCCGGGCCAGAGCAATGGCGAAGCCTGTTTTTCCAACGCCTGTGGGGCCGCATATCGTTATAATTTTTGTCATGCAAAAATAATTTTGTTTTTCTGGTGTTCAACCATAAAGAGCTTGTATTTTTTATAAAAAAGTCTGTGCAACCGACACAGATCTTTCAACCTAATATTGACAATGTTTAGCGAAACGTTTTATATCATGATTCTTAAAAAATGAGAATTATTAAAGCGTTCACATGAGCGACCTACTATACATAGGCAAGACAGGCAGAAAAAAAACTTGTGTGTAAAGACGGGCCTATTTTTACGCTTGAACAGATTAATTAGACCCCAAAAGAGTATTAACCACGCAGGGTTCGGGCGCTTGGTTTTTTTTACCGAACGCCTGCTATTCTTTATTGACAAGGATACAATGCTGAGATAAGGTAAGTCTCCAATTGTAAAGGTGACTTTGATAGTGAAGACGGTTTGTCTTAAGATAGGTTAAATTGAGTAACGAGCAGTTATAACAAACTTTTTTAGGAGGATTGATTAAATGGCAACACTTGAATTTAATGGAAAAACATTCGAAATAGATGAAGACGGATTTCTTCTTGATTACGGTATGTACAACGAAGAATGGGTAAAATATGTACAAACCCAGGAAGGCATCGACGAAATGACCGACGAACACTGGAAACTGGTTCAAGTTCTCCAGGACTACTACGAAAAAAACGGTATTGCTCCCATGGTTCGTGTTCTTTCCAAGCTCACCAAGTTCAAACTTAAACACATCTATGAATTGTTCCCCTCCGGACCTGGTAAAGGTGCTTGCAAAATGGCTGGCCTTCCGAAACCGACCGGTTGTGTATAGTGAAAAAATATTTTAAGTTTTTAACTTAAATTGATAAAGGCCCTGTTTAATTTAAACAGGGCCTTTATTATTATTATTTACAAATTTGGAAACGTTTCAACCAAATGATAGAAGACCAGACAAGAAAAACCATACTGAATAGGATCCAGGCTGATTTCCCCATTCATCCAAGGCCCTACAAAATTCTGGCCGAAGAGTTGGGGCTAAGTGAAGATCAGCTCATAAATGAAATTGAGCAGATGAAACAAGAGATGATTATTCGCAGGATCGGCGGAAACTTCAGCCCTGACCGCTTAGGGTTTTATTCCACCCTGTGCGCGGCCCGGGTGGACACTGACAAAATTGAGCTGTTCGCCACGACCGTTAACGCTTTTAATGGTGTTACCCATAATTATCAAAGGGATCATCAGTATAATATCTGGTTTACGTTTATTGCGCCTTCAATTAAAGAAATTGAAGAAAGCCTTGAAATTATTTCGCAAAAAACCGGTGTGACCGAAATTCTCAACCTGCCGGCCACCCATGTATTCAAAATAGCAGCTAATTTTAAAGTCTGACCCATTATCGCAGGTGCCATCATGCAAAACATCCGTGTGAACCTGGTCATCCAAAACTGCCCCGTGAACCGGTTTGCGCATAATCTTGCCCTGACGGTTAAACATGTTTCTGCTGCAGCACAGCACAACTGTGATTTTGTTGTGTTCCCTGAAATGAACCTTACAGGTTATGCACCCTCAGATTTAAGTAATGCCGTTGCCCTTGATTCCGGATGGATGGATGGACTGAATCGGCTTGCACAAAAGCACAATATTGCCATACTAACCGGACTTGTTGAAAAAACGGATTCGGAAAAAATCTATGCCACCCACCTGGTATTTCGTCCGGATCGTCCGGTTGCCATGTACAGAAAAATTCATTTATCTCCATTTGAGGCGCCCTATTTCACCCGTGGAGAAGATGTAGATGTATTCAATTTCAAACGTGTAAATTTTGGAATCCAGCTTTGTTACGACGCCCATTTCCCGGAATTATCCACGGCCATGGCATTAAAAAAAGCGGATATTATTTTTATTCCCCATGCGTCTCCAAGGGGAACGCCTGGGGAAAAAAGCGCATCCTGGAAGCGTCATTTAACGGCCCGGGCATTTGATAATGCAGTGTTTGTGGCAGCTGTTAATCAGGTCGGTGAAAATGATGCAGGACTTAATTTTCCCGGAATTTCGATGATGGTCGGTCCTGACGGATTTTTGGCAGGTGAAAACATCGCATATGAAAATAAGATGAACATCCATGAGTTGGACATATCATTACTCCAACACATCCGCACCCATAAAATGAGGTATTTCTTGCCCAACAGGCGGGCCAATCTCATTGAAGAACAGTCATAGACTGCGTCTTGTCTTTATTTTTACTGTGTTTTAGTTTTTGCGCGCCGGGCAAATCTTCGACAAGGGCGTTGCGGTTCTGGATATAGGCGTTACGCATGGCTGTATAAGGATCTATTGAGGCTTTTTTGAAAGCTTCATACTCTCCGATGTGAAATGATATCCAGTTCACCTTTTCAAGCCCCCAGCTCCCCCAGGACAATTCCCAGGGTTGTGCATAATTGATGGGATTAATAAACCAGTCCCCTGCCCTGCCCACGGCATCCCTCAACGAACTGGGACCAAGAACGGGCAGCATGAGGTAAAATCCGTTACCAATACCGTATGTGCCAAGGGTTTGGCCAAAATCTTCATCCTGAAACCGGATGCCCACATATTTTTGGGCAAAATCATTAAATCCGCCAAAACCAAGGGTTGTATTGATGAAAAAAGCTGAGAATTCCATACCTGCAGCTTCGCCTTTGCCCTGAAGCAGTTTATTGACAAATCGGATGGGAAAAAACAGGTTGTTAAAAAAATTTCTGATTCCTTTACGGGCAAAGGTGGGAACGACCCGGGCGTACCCCTTTGTTATGGGCTTTAAGCCATACAGGTAAAGTTTATCGTTAAAGACGAAAACAGCACGGTTAAATCCTTCAAGGGGGTCTGATACTATGGTATGGGCGCTCTGATCTACTTGACCTTCCTGAAAAATATCTGCTTCGAATCCGTCATCCTCTGCCGTATCTACCCGGCCGTATAGTCCGGTTGCCTGGTCAGGGGAAGGACCTGAGCCTGAGAAAGATGTCGTTTGCCCGGTTTGATCGGCTGAGTTTCCGGCAACAGCCGGAGATGTGATCACTGTCAGGATCATAATTATATTTATAAAAGCCGGATAAAATTTCATAGATATTACTCCTGCGATTTTCATCTGTTCATAAGGGGCTCGGAAAAAATTAATGATCATCTTTAAAAATAAATTTTCTGACCAGTGATTCAATATCAAGGGCGGATTCGGTATTATTAATCGCTTCTTCCTCTTCCAACATGAGATCAGAGCCGCCCGGAGAAATGGAAATATATTTTTCACCGATGATGCCTGCGGTTTTAATAGAGGCAATACTATCTTCACTAAGTTCTATCCCCTCGTTTATCCTGAAGGAAACCTTTGCCTCCAGACGCTCTTTATCCAGCGTAATTTCAGAGACATTGCCGATCTCAACTCCTGCCATCTCAATGCCGGCACCGTTTTTCAAACCGCTTACAGAGGTAAAATATGCATAGAGGGTATACCCCTTGGCGTTGAACATCGGAACACCGCCCAGGACGATTGTAAGATACCCCGCACACAAAAGGCCGATGATAACAAAGAGGCCTACATATAACTCCTTATTAATTGATTTCATAACCTGTCCTTAATTTTTAACATATCATTCGATCATCAAGTTTTTAGGTAATTTGATCATCGAACATTAGGCCTCTTTTCCTGAAATAAACGCCTTTACGATCTCATTATCAGTTTGAGAAATCCCGTCACTCGTTCCAAAGTAAATAATTTTACCCTGGTCAAGCATGGCCACACGCTGTGATATAGTAAATATCTCCGGAATACCATGGCTGACAATAACTGCGGTAAAGCCGAATTCTTTCTGGTATGTGGAAATCATGGCATGAACACTGTTTCTTCTCACCGGATCAAGCCCTGACGTGGGTTCGTCAAAAAGCACGGCATCGGGCTCGGTAATGAGAGCCCGGGCAAGGGCCACACGCTTTTTTATCCCTCCGGACAACTGGGCCGGATATTTATTTTCGTGGCTGCTGATCTCCAGCATCTGCATTTTTTCCTTAACCCGCTGTCGGATTTGATCCATGGGCATTTTTCGCTTCTCGGTTAACGGCAGAGCAATATTTTCCCACACCGTTAAAAAATCAAACAGCGCATTGTCCTGGAACATATAGGATATCTGCCTGTGAAACCGATGTCTTTGCCGCTTGTCCATTTGATTCGTGGGCATCCCATCCACGCAAACCTGACCTGAATCCGGCTGCATCAGACCAATAATATGTTTGAGCAACACAGATTTTCCGCAACCGCTTTTACCGATTACACATGTCACCAGACCCTTTTCAATGGCAAGATTGACGCCGTCAAGCACATTGTTGCTTGAAAAACTTTTGTGAATATCTATCAGTTCAATGAAAGGCTGATCCATGATTAAACCAGAAAAAAAGTGATAATGTAATCAGAAACCAGAATGAGGATACAAGAATTGACAACCGCATTGGTGGTGGCCAAGGAGACGCTTTTAGCGCCCTTCCCTGCCTGGGCCCCTGAAATGTGGGCAAAAAACCCCTTGTAGCAGCACATGGTAGAAACGATCACGCCAAATACCAGAGCTTTAACAAAACCGCCGGCGACATCGGCAAGTTCAATGCTTCGGACCACTCTGTCCATGTATATATAGCGGTTGACACCCAGCATCATGACGCCGGACAGAAAACCGCCGAATATGCCTGTAACATCAAAAAGAGCGGTTAAGAGCGGAAAACTGATAATGGACCCTGCCAGGCGCGGAGAAAAGGTAAATCGCACTGGATGGATGTCCATGGTTTCAAGGGCGTCAATTTGTTCTGAAATCCGCATGACACCGATTTCCGCAGCCATGGCTGACCCGGCCCGGGCCGCAATCATGATGGCGGACAGCACAGGCCCAAGTTCACGGATAAGGGTTATGGCAACAGCGGATCCAAGGGTCGCTTCGGAGCCGTAATCTACCAGGGTGTAGTATCCTTGAAGCCCAAGAACCATGCCGGTGAATATGGCGGTTAACACAATGACAAACATGGATTTAGCCCCAATAAACCACACCTGTTCCATAATCTTGAAAACTTGAACAAAGGGCACAAAATTCAGGCAGATACCCTGAAAAAAAAAGATTGATATCCGGCCTATGGATCGGGTGCCGTCAATGGAGGCCAAGCCTAATTTTTCAATACGCTGTTTGAACATAGTCCATCCTTATAAGCGTTCTTTTTTCAAAAAACAAGCGGTTTAAAACTGATCCCCATACTTGATAAACTTAATTTGGAATATATGCACCCTGACAAAAAGATTTGACACGTACTCAATAATTTAATACGTATCAATATAGGAATATACAAATTTTCATCCAGGACAAATCCCATGACCCAAAAAATTACGTTGAGCATCCCGGATAGGCTGCATGAAAAACTCAATGAGTGGAGAAGTTCCTTTAATCTTTCAAAAATGTTTCAAGAGACTTTGAGTGATGCCATTGAAAAAAAAGAGCGCTTCAGCAAAAAATTTTGCGAAGACTTTGACATGACCCAGATTATCAACCGTCTTCAGCAGGAAAAGGCGCAGTGGCTTAAAAACCTCTATAATGCAGGCCGGAAAAGAGGTTTTGGCTGGGCCCAGGGTGCCCATTACCAGGATCTGTTATACGTACTGGATCATGACGATACGTATGATTCCGGTCAAAAAATTGTCCGGCACAGCCGTTTTAAAGCATATTTTGAACACGTATACGATGCCCATAACCTGACCCGTTATGCCCAACAAGGGGATGTTGATCATGAAAAAAAATTTATGGAGGGCTGGTTTGACGGGGTCAACGCATTTTGGAACCAAGTAAGGGAGCACATTTAAGCATGGAAACGTCTGCCACGATACTTGGCATTGATACCGGATCCGTATCCGTTCATCTTGCCGTTGTTGATATGAACGGCAATCTTTTGCATAAAGCATCTGAATACCACCATGGCGATGTCAGGGCATGTATTACAAAAATGCTGACCCATAAAATCATTTCATCCGTGACCCATGTGGCTACAACGGCATCCACGCCGGCCGATATCAATGCAACGATCAGTGTTGACGAACAGGTGGCTGTCATACGCAGTGCACGTCACATACATAAAGGTTTCAGTGCTATTCTGCATGTGGGCGGAGAAAAGTTTTTCCTAAGCCTGTTCGACAACCATGGTAACTATAGAGGTCAGCGGATTAATTCAGGGTGTGCGGCAGGCACCGGTGCATTTCTGGACCAGCAGGCAGGACGGATTCATTTGAAGGGATCGGCGAAGATTTCATCCCTGGCCCTTGAAAACTGCGGTCGGCGACCGGATATCGCCACCCGGTGCGCGGTATTTGCAAAAACAGACCTGATCCATGCCCAACAACAAGGCTACGACCTTAAACAGATCTGTGACGGACTTTGTTACGGGCTTGCCGGGAACATTGCCAACACCTTATTTAAACAGGAGATCCCGGAAAAAGAGATCATATTCTGCGGCGGTGTTGCCAAAAACAATGCTGTTAAGAACCATCTTGAATCCATTATCGGCAAACCCCTTGTCAAAGGCGAGCATGCCCTGATTTACGGTGCCATGGGCGCAGCATTGTGTCTTGCCGATGAAATGATGAATACCCATGTACCTGCCCGGTCATTGAATGACATCACCAATTTTTTCCTGGACCGGAAAAAAACAAAAGGAGTGCTGAATCCGGCCCTTGACCTTACCCTGTCTGATTATCCTGACTTTTCATCCGTTACAACCCTTGATTTTGAATCCGTTGAAATTGAAATTTTCAAACCCATTGATAACTGCGCTGTCGTTAGAGGCTTTTTAGGCCTTGATGTGGGCTCCACCAGTACCAAAAGTATTATTATTGACCAGGATGGTGAGCCTGTTGCCGGATTTTACACCCGGACCGCATCACGACCTGTGCAAGCAGTCCAGCGCATATTTAAAGCCTGTGATCATCTCATGGCTGAAAAAAAGGTTGTTTTCCAGATCCAGGGATGTGGCACTACGGGTTCCGGCCGGCGCATTTCCGGCAAAATCATTGGTGCGGACTTAGAACCCGATGAAATCACGGCCCATGCCACCGCCGCCGTGAATCTTCACCCGGATGTGGATACCATCATTGAAATCGGGGGCCAGGATGCCAAATTTACTCTGGTTAAAAACGGCCAGGTCACATCATCGGTTATGAATGCGGTGTGTGCCGCAGGTACGGGCAGCTTTATCGAGGAGCAGGCCATGCGCCTTAACTGCCCGTTATCCGAGTATTCCCACAGAGCACAGGGCATTGCGGCGCCGGTATCCAGTGACCGATGCACTGTTTTCATGGAAAGGGATATCAATTATTTTTTTGCCGAGGGGTATGAAAAAAACGAAATTCTGGCATCCGTGCTTCACTCGGTACGCGACAACTACCTGACCAAGGTTGCCAATATCGCCCAAATCGGTGACCGGATCGTGTTCCAGGGGGCCACGGCCCGAAACAGTGCCCTTGTGGCAGCCTTTGAACAAAAATTGAATAAGCCCATCCATGTGTCCCGATACTGCCATCTCACCGGCGCCCTTGGCATTGCCCTGATGGCCAGACAAATGAAGGAACAAGGAGAGCTGTCCCGATCGGATTTTAGGGGTTTTAACCTGTGGAAAGAACGTATTCCGGTGCGTCAGGAGGTTTGCCGACTTTGCACCAACCATTGCAAGATCACCATTGCCGAAGTAAAAGGAGAGACCCTTGCCTATGGGTTTTTGTGCGGCAGGGATTACCAGACTAAAAAACGGATGAAATCTTCAGATCATTATGATCTTTTAGGGCTTAGAAAAAAGTTATGCCAAAGAATGCTGCCATTACCGCCCGATTCTAAAGACAATGAAAAAAATATAACCATTGGTCTTCCCGATACCCTTCACATGGTCCAGGATCTTGATTTCTGGCAGATTTTTTTCAAGGAACTTGGATTGACTGTGGTGACCAGTCGCAAGTGCACGGATCCTGTCAAACAAGGTAAACAGATTGCCGGCGCCGAATTCTGTGCGCCTGTGCTTGCGCTGCACGGCCACATGCAATTCCTTGAGGATAAATGCGATTATATTTTTCTGCCCTTTTACTTTGAAGATAAAACCGGCGAAAAAGGATTGCGCCGGCATCACTGCTACTATACCCAGTTTGCGCCGGTGATTTTAAGTCACCTGACAAACCAGGAAAAAATACTGTCTCCCATGGTCAGATATCTGTATACAAGCTTTTATACAAAAAAGCAGTTATATGACACATTTAAAAAAATCGGTGCAAATCTATCCTTTTTTGACATATCATCCGCCTGGGATCGGGCGCTGTCTGCCCAAAAGAGAATGGAGAGCGCCCTTAGCGGGCTGTGGGCGTCCCAAGGATCTGCCGATAGGGCCAACGTGCTGTTGCTGGGCCGCCCCTATACGGTTTTATCTTCTGCCATGAACAATAATATCCCAGGCATTTTTGCCAATCTTGGAATAAAAACATTTTTCAATGACATGATTGACCTGGAAGGCATTGATTATTCGCCCATTGAACCATTGCTCAAGCAGATTCACTGGAAACATGCGGCCCAAAATCTAAAAGCAGCTTTCGTTGCCGCCTCAACCCCAAACTTGTATCCGGTTTACATTTCATCTTTCAGATGTGCACCTGATGCCTTTGCCGTGGATTACTTCAAGGAGATCATGGCATCGGCAAATAAGCCCTATCTGGTGCTTGAGCTGGATGAACACAACTCCAGTGTGGGGTATGAAACCCGTATTGAAGCGGCTGTCAGATCGTTTGAAAATCACAGACGACAGGGTCAGTCCCCTCAAATCACAGATGCGTCTTTATTTATTCCGAAATTTGATAAAAGAATTGAACAGAAAACCGTCATTTTCCCTAACTGGGATGCCATCACAGGTCACCTCATTGTCAATATTATCAAAAATGAGGGGTACAATGCCATATTGATGGAAGAGAATCAGGATACGCTTAAAAAAGCACTTTTGACCAATACCGGCCAGTGCCTGCCCTTAAATGCCGTGGCATCAGGATTTATCCATACCGTTGAAAAAAACGGGCTTGCCCCGGAAAACACGGTTTTATGGCTGAATCATTCCGACATTGCCTGTAATATAAAAATGTATCCCTACCATATCCAGAAAATTTTGACCCGCCATGGAAAAGGCTTTGAAAAAGCCAGGGTCTATTTAGGAGAACTTTCGTTTTTTGACTTGGGCCTCAAGGCGTCAACCAACACCTATTTTGCCTATATGTTCGGTGGACTTTTCAGGAGCATCGGCTGCAGAATCAGGCCATATGAGGTAAATAAGGAGCAGACCAATGCAACGTTACGCACCGCAGGTTCCATCATGGGCACGGCATTTCTCACAGGCGGATCAAAGGAAAAAGCCCTTAAGGAGATCATGTCCATGTTTGAACAGATCCCTGTAAAAAGAGAAACACGCCCCAAAGTGGGAATCTTCGGGGATCTGTATGTCAGGGACAACCGGAGAATGAATCAAAACCTGATCCGATTCATTGAGGATAATGGCGGAGAGGTGGTGACCACACCTTATTATCAGTATGTTCAAATCATAGCCAATGCCTATTTTAAAAAATGGTTCAAGGAGGGCAAATACTTAAGCCTGATTTCAAACAAGGCCCTTCTGGCAGCCGTAAAAACAATGGAAAAAAGATATTATCCATTTTTTGCGCCGTTTTTCAATGAAACAGAACTCAAGGTAAATGCGTCCTATGAACATATCCTTGAAACCTACGGCATGCTGCCCGAACATACCGGCGAGTCCATGGATAATTTGCTCAAGATCCACTATATTGTGAATGAACATCCGGATTTAGCCCTTCTGGTTGCCGTTAATCCGGCATTTTGCTGTCCGGGCCTTGTCACCGAGGCCATGGCCTCACAAATTGAAAAAAAGGTGGGGGTTCCAGTTATCAATATTACCTATGATCTATCCGGAGGAAACAAAAACAAGGTGGTGGTACCTTTTCTGAAATATTTGAGGACTTCCGCTTATTCCCAGAGCCTTAAGGCCTCTGTCTGACGTTTGGCCGGCAGGTACTCTTTAATTTCAGGATATCTTTTTGTAAAATCATTCTGAAATTGAATGCGTTTGACATTAGACCAGTTGTGGGAGTCCACAGCCCTACGGTAACGCAGATAATATTCATCATAATTTTTTAGATGAACTGTACTTTCCGCATTTATTATGGCGTCAAGATTCTGTAAACAGAAGCGCAGCAGGGTTTCAAAAGTATCCAAATAGTTTTCAAGGCTTTTAAAGTGCGCAATCACGATGCGGTTGCTGTAGAATTGTTTGATTTCATACACCCATTGCAAATCCTTTTGGGTGAAAAAATCACTATGATTTTCCACAAACTCAATTATTTGTTTAATGGCAGCCTGATTATCATACATGATCTGGCGAATTTTATTTATAAATACAATATTTTGCTCAAGCTTATATGATTTTGAGTGAACCTTGGATTGCTGTTCAAGTTTAACTAGGCCGTTGTCCAGGCTCTGGGTGGTCTGCTTGAGGATTTCACTGTAGCGAATGAGCTGCCGGGTAACAGGCGGCAAGTTAGCATATTTATATTTTGCCTTCATTTTGGAATGGATAAAGATTTCGCCGGCAGTCACAAGGAAAAAACAGACCAAAAAAATCATTAACAGAATCAGGCTGTGATCTTTTCTGGATTTAAATATGAAATAAGGCGTGGTTACAGGCGCTGCGAATACAACGGCAGCCCACCATTTAGGAAGGCTCCGACGTTTGCATTCGAAAAACATCAGGCCGGATAAAATAAAAATAAAAGGAAAATAAATATAAAACACGTGTTCAAATTTCCTATGGGTTAATTTTTCCTATGAGACTTGACGGCATAACCAATGCCGTCAGACTGCACTGTAACAGCACCCATCAAATCCGTTCGAAGAATTGAAACCTTGTTTTGCCGATACCGATGTAAAACCGTCAGGCAGGGGAATTTATGTCTGTTCATATATCCGCACGATATTATTACTCCTGCCGGACTTACTTTATCAAGGAAAATTTTACTTGAACTGGAACAACTGCCATGATGGGGAGCCATAAGAATATCGGCTTCAAGATTGAAATTTTCTGAATGCACCAAGTTTCTTTCTCTTTTCTTTTCAATATCGCCTGGAAAAAGCATGGAAAAGGATAAAAAATCAAGCCGGGTAATAAGACTGTTGTTATTACGATTATCAGCGAAATTAACGGTTTTTCCGCCAAGAATGCTTATCTTGACCTGATTCCATGAAAATATGCTGGGATCCGGGCCCGGGACATGAATCCGGATACCTTTTTTTTCAGCGATACGCATCAACCTTTTAAAAAAAACAGATGGGGACGTATCATTATTTTTTATCCATTGCCTGACCCTGAAGTTCTCGAAAATAAAAAAAAGGCCGTTCATGTGATCATGGTCCGGATGTGTCAGAATGACGGCATCAAGTGCCAGAATCCAGTTCTTCCACAAAAAGGGACCCGCAATATACCGGCCGGTATCAAAACTGGAACGCCCACCAAATCCGCCGGCATCAATGAGCAGGGTTTTCCCGTCAGGCGTAATGATAACAGTTGCATTACCCTGCCCGACATCCAGGGTGTGCACCACAAGTTTTCCCGGATAAAATCTTTTTAGCATCCCCTGGCCTGCGGACACGATGCCGGCCGCAGTTAGAATAAAGGTAAGGTATATGGCCCCCTTATTTTTTTCCATAATTGCAAATCCAAGGCAAAGTATCAATGCATAATAGATCATAATTTCAATTGGCCGTGGTGTGACCACCCTGGCCCAGGTCCAGTCAAAGCCGACAATCCAATGAATCACCTGAAGACAATGTGAAAGAATATAAACATCTAAAGTTAAAAAGAAATGGGTAAGGCCAGGCCAAAAGGTCATAGACATTAGTCCTGCCAATCCCAAGGGAAGGCATAAAAAGCCGATGACAGGAATCATGAAAAAGTTGGTCACCACCTGGACCATGGAAAACATATTAAAATAAAACGCTGTTACAGGGGCTGAGCCAATCCCTGCAAACACGGTTGTCAAAATCATTATACAGATTTTTTTTATCCATTTATTTTCAGGCAACCCCAGAGTCCTCCCAAGGAAAACAAAGCCTGAGATAATAAAAAAAACACAGGCAAATGAGAGTTGAAAAGAGATGGAAAACAAGGCCCCGGGATCAAGGAGAAGAATCAGACTTGCGGCAAAGTAAAGGGTGTTTAAAGGATCTTTTTCCTTTTCCATGAGAAATGACGTTAAAAAGACCGCTGCCATGATCAATGCTCTCTGGGTGGATGGTGAGAATCCGGCAAAAAAAGCATAGGCCGTTAACGGTAAGAGAGTGAGAAGGCCTGCTGTTTTTTGTGCCTGGCCTGTTATGACAAGAGACGGTTGCCGGTTTAATATAAAAATAAAAATAGAAAAAAAACCAAGTCCGACAAGAGACATGTGCAAACCTGAAACGGCCAAGATGTGTGAAAGACCTGATTTGGAAAAATTATCACGGGTTTTTTCATGAATCATCTCTTTTTGCCCTGTAACCAGGGCTGCAAGCACAGCCTCGGCCTGGTTATAAAAAAAATCAGGCTGACTTTTAGCTGTATTATGGGCGACTTTGGCAACATTGTTTGAAAAGCGGTCCCGGGTCCTTTGCAAAAATTGCATGACCCGGGCAAAGGAACTGCTGTTAACCTTGCCTGTTTGCACAATGGTGCGTGAATTGGCGTAAAGGTTGCCGGTTATACCTTTAAGACGCATCCTGAATTTATAGTCATACCCTCCTGGGTTGGAAAAATTGCGTATTGCCCTGATTTTTGACGTAACGATAATGTGTTCGCCAAAAAGCAAAGGCGCTACTGCTTGTTTTGAAGAATCATGATACACGGTTAAAATCAATTTTCCAACAGCGGTATCAGTACCAATATTGGTGCAATTTAAAATGTATCTGGTTTTATTCTGATATTTTTTAGGAAGAGAGTTAATTATACCTGAAATTGGATGAGGTTCACCATTGCAAAACCTTGCAATGTGCTGATCGGAATAATCTGGAGCACAAATCCCCGCCATGCGAAAGACTGTCAAGCCAAAGGCTGCAAGGCATGATAGAAAAATAAATTTATCAGGTTTGAATAAAATAAAGATAATCGCCGCAGACAGACACACCGCAATAACGCATATCCAGGGCGAAACCAATGTCCAGCTACCTGCGATGGCACCGGTTAAAAAGGACAGAAGTACAAAGAACATCGGCGCAAGTGTAAACGTATGCCTAATGTTCACTTATGGGTTCCTGGATAAAGGATCTGTCAGGATGATATTCTTTTAATATCTGCTCCCAAACCTTCAAATTTCTTTTCAATGGTCTCATAACCCCGGTCCATATGATAAACACGGCTAATAACGGTGGTTCCTTGGGCAATTAAGCCTGCAATCACAAGGGATGCACTGGCACGAAGATCCGATGCCATGACAGGTGCGCCCTGAAGATGAGACACACCACGAACGTTGGCGAGATTACCGCCGGAAATTTTGATATCAGCACCCATGCGCAGCAACTCATTGGCGTGTATAAACCGGTTCTCAAAAATGGATTCATGAATCATGCTGTTGCCCTGAGAGATGGTCATCAGTGCCATGAACTGGGCCTGCATATCCGTGGGAAATCCAGGGTACGGCAGGGTTTTTATGTCAACACTTTTGATAGTTTCGCAGCCTTTAATATTTATCCTGTCCTCGAAGGTGTCAACAATCGCCCCTGTGGCCTTAAGTTTACTGATAACTCCACCTAAATGATCCGGCACACAGTCTCGGATTACCACATCTCCCATAGTCGCTGCGGCAGCCGTCATAAAAGTGCCGGTTTCAATCCGATCCGGTATCACACGGCAGGTTGCACCATGAAGGCGACTCACCCCGTCAATGGTTATAATGGGTGTACCGGCACCACTGATGTTTGCCCCCATCCGGTTTAATGCGTCTGCCAGGCATATAATTTCAGGCTCTCTTGCCGCGTTCCTCAGTTTGGTTTGCCCCTGGGCTAAAACAGCTGCCATCATTAGGTTTTCTGTACCTGTCACCGTTGGGATGTCGAAATAGACTTCATTTCCGGTCAGTCCCTCTTCAGCCTTTGCTTCAATGTATCCGCCCGAAATTGAAATTGTAGCACCCAGCGCTTCAAGACCGGACAGATGCATATTTACAGGACGGGCACCAATGGCACACCCTCCGGGCATGGAAACCTTAGCCCGACCAAATCTTGCCACGAGCGGACCTAATACCAGAATAGAGGCACGCATCTTTCTAACCAGTTCATATTCAGCCTCTATTTTATCGATTCCGGACCCATCAACAGTAAATGTGTGACCTTCAAATTCACAGGACGCCCCAAGATCTTCAAGAAGCATAAGTATTGAAGAAATGTCCATCAACCGAGGCACATTCTCAAACGTGGATACCCCATCCACGAGAATACTTGATGCAATAAGTGGAAGCGCAGCATTTTTGGCGCCGCTGATAAAAACCTCCCCTTTTAGCTGCCGACCTCCGTTGATTTGTATTTTATCCATTAAATAATTTCATTCCTGACTTGAAAGGAGGATTAGTAGAAAAAATGCTGACAATATACCTCGTCACCATTTTAAATATTGGCATCTTTTAGCATATAATTTTAAGTTTTAAAACATGTTTTGGCGCAATCAATCTTATTTTTTTTACCGTTAAACCCCTCGTCAGATTGTGAAAATTCTGGGTTCAACGACATGTACCCTTGCAAGTTTTGGAAAGTATACGTACTATTACATACACTCAAAATAATTTTTTTATCCTGATGTAAATTTTTTAGCTCTAACTTTCAAAAATTATGCAAAATAGATGTAAGGATTCTGCAATAAAAACCGTTCTTGTAACAGGTGCAACAGGCTTTCTTGGTCGAAGTATATCAGAAAATTTATGCGTTATCAAGTTATTGGAACCGGCCGATCGAAAACCCTAAGGCAGAGGGCTCTAAAAAACTTTGAATACATCAAAGCCGACATTTCAGATATAAAAATGCTATGCAGAATCTGTAATGACAAGCAACCAGATGTGATTGTCCACTGTGCAGGAATCGCTCACCAAAAAGCATTTCGCCCCCTACCTGATATCTTGTATGACAAAATCAATCATCATGCATGTATAAATCTTGCCAAAATCGGCGGAAAAGCGAACCCAAACCTTTATTTTATTCTTTTGTCTTCAATCTGTGTATATGGTGAAAATGACGGAATTACTTTTGATGAAACGGATGAATGCAATCCGACCAGTGCGTATGCAAAAAGTAAATTAGCAGCTGAAACTATACTTAAGAGCTTATTTGAAACCGGATGTATCAGAAAATTGGATATTCTTAGATTAGCGCCGGTTTATGAAGCTAACTGGCGTATGAATTTGGAAAAACGGATCTGTGCACCGGGAAAATGGTTTTATTTTAAATATGGTTCTGGCAAACAAAGACTTTCCATTCTTGCTCGAAAGAACTTGGTTGATTTTATCCGATACCGTATTTCAGCTGACAATTCAACGCGCACCTACAGTATTATGAATATCTCTGATCCTGAACCCTGCTCATTTAATAAAATGATCCGCCTTATGAATTCAAAATCAATTGGCCACCGGAAGCCGGTCTTTACAGTCTCATTGCAATTAATTAATATCGCAAGCCAAGTAGCACAGTTTTGCTTTCCCACTAAAAAACAGTTTATTTCTTCCTGCCACCATAAACTTATCCGGGACATAGTAATAAATAATCAACTCATGTTGGAAACAGGATTCAAGCCCAAATACAAAATAACAAATATATTTGAAACAAAATAAGAATGAAAGAAATTATATTAATATTTTTATGCTTTTTTTTAGGCCTTGCAGGCGCCTGGTCGCTGATCTGTTTTGGGGAACAAATCGGAATGATGGATCTTCCAAACAGGAGAAGTTCCCATAATAAACAAGTCTGCAAAGGGGCTGGAATCGGCCTTCTTTTTGCTATTCTGGTTGCGTCTTTTTTTTTAAAAATAACTCATTTTTTGTGGTTCCCAGCGCTGGCGATTTCTGTTGCAAGCCTCTGGGGTGGAGATCGATACAAACTCACTGTAAAACAGCGGTTATTTGTTCATTTTGGTTGCAGCTTATACTTTCTTTTATTTTTATCTGAAACCATAAAAATGGGGAGCGCTTTTTATTTGCCAATCATTCCTCTGGCTGTATTTATTGTAGGTACTTCTAACTTTTACAATTTTATGGATGGAATTGACGGAATTGCGGGGATATCCGGTTTGATAGGTTTTCTTTTGCTGGCAAGTTACGGTCAATATATAGATGCGGACCCCAATTATATTACTTTCTGTGTTTGTATCTCTGCATCTTGCATCGGTTTTCTTTTTTTTAATTTTCCAAAAGCAAAAGTCTTTTTAGGGGATGTCGGCAGCATATTAATAGGTTTTATTTTTTCCTGCTTAACCATTTTAATGGCCCATTCTGCAATGGATTTTTTAATTATGGCTGGATTTATGTTTCCATTTTATATTGATGAGATGTCTACAATGGTGGTCCGCATAAAAGATAGGGAGTCACTTATTATTGCTCATCGACGACATATATATCAATTACTGGTTAATGAAATGGAAACGCCTCATTGGCTGGTTTCATTAGGATATGGAATTTTTCAAGCTGTTGTCGGCTTGTCATTAATAGCAGTTCAACCCTTTGGAATATGGGCTATTTTTTCAACTTACTTTATGTATTCGATGTTATTTATAATAATATCTTTGTTTGTCCGTTTTAAGGCTCACGCCTATAGATGACATAAAAATGGGGAACGATAAAATTCTCTCTTTTGAACCTTTGCAAAAAAAACGGGGCTTCATTTGAGTAAAAACTCCTCTGAAACCCCGTCTTTATAAAATGGTACCGAAGAGAGGACTTGAACCTCCACGCCTCGCGGCACTAGATCCTAAGTCTAGCGTGTCTACCAGTTCCACCACTTCGGCAAAGCAAAAAATCTTAAATTTAAACAATTCTTATAGTTGGATTTCGGACAAAATGTCAAGGCGCAATTATAAAAATCGAAAATATACAAGCTAAATTGAAAAGGCCCTGATAATCGCTATAATAATCAGAGCCTTTTTAAAAAATAATCCGGCGACGTTCTACTCTCCCACACAGTCTCCCATGCAGTACCATCGACGCTAAAGAGCTTAACTTCCGTGTTCGAGATGGGTACGGGTGTGGCCTCTTCGCCATCGTCACCGGATTAAACTGGAATTATTTAATCTGTTGTAGTAAACAGTTGCTTGAACATCAAAGTATCTAAATTTATTCGTGGAAAAAAGTGGCTAAGCCTCACGACCTATTAGTACTGGTAAGCTCAACATGTTGCCATGCTTACACACCCAGCCTATCAACCTTGTAGTCTTCAAGGGGTCTTCAGTCTTACGATGGGATATCTAATCTTGAAGTTGGCTTCCCGCTTAGATGCTTTCAGCGGTTATCCGTACCCAACTTGGCTACCCAGCAATGCCCCTGGCGGAACAACTGGAACACCATTGGTTGGTCCAATCCGGTCCTCTCGTACTAGGATCAGATCTCCTCAAATATCCTGCGCCCACGAAAGATAGGGACCAAACTGTCTCACGACGTTTTAAACCCAGCTCACGTACCACTTTAATTGGCGAACAGCCAAACCCTTGGGACCTGCTCCAGCCCCAGGATGTGATGAGCCGACATCGAGGTGCCAAACCGCCCCGTCGATGTGAACTCTTGGGGGCGATAAGCCTGTTATCCCCGGCGTACCTTTTATCCGTTGAGCGACGGCCCTTCCATTCAGAACCGCCGGATCACTAAGACCTACTTTCGTACCTGCTCGAAATGTCTCTCTCGCAGTCAAGCTCCCTTATGCCCTTGCACTCTACGGCTGGTTTCCAATCAGCCTGAGGGAACCTTCGCGCGCCTCCGTTACTCTTTGGGAGGCGACCGCCCCAGTCAAACTACCCACCAGACACTGTCCCAGATCCGGGTTACGGACCGTGGTTAGAACACTGAAACATGAAGGGTGGTATTTCAAGGGTGACTCCACACACACTGGCGCGCATGCTTCAAAGTCTCCCACCTATCCTGCACATCATATCCCAAAATCCAATGTCAA